>JAFGJP010000050.1 GCA_016929035.1 Candidatus Auribacterota bacterium
ACAAAGGGAATCTATTCATTCGCACTTTGTGCGAAAAACCTGTTCATCCCATCTGTCCCATTATTGTCTTCAAGTGTTGGAATAATCCTTTCTCATTTTTTATTCGTGTCCATTCGTGGTTTATTTATTATTAATCGCGCATAGCGCTCATCTAACTTTAAGTACTTAAACTCTATATCATTTTAGGCACTTCTTCTTATATTTTCATGACTTTCTTGTATATCTCCAATGTCTTCTCGGCGGTTTTATCCCATGTATAGCTCCTGGCTATCTGCAGACCCTCTCTCACTTTTTCTGCACATTCGTCCTTATCAGAAAGAATGTCTTTTATCATGACAGCCAGTGCCTTTTCATCTGTTTGATGAGGATTGAAATAAAAAGCTCCGTCTTTCAAGACTTCTTTGAGGGATGCACGGTCAGACGATAAAACCGGCGTTTCGCACCGCATGGCTTCAAGAGGAGGGAATCCAAATCCTTCATAAAGCGATGGAAAAACAAAGAGGTCAGCACAGCTATAGATCGCAGGCAGATCCTGGTCAGGAAGGTATCCCAGCTGATGGATCCTTTCTCTGAAAGGAGAAAGGGCTATAGCTTTTTCTATTTCCTCGAACGACCACCCCTTTCTTCCAACCAGCACGAGATGATGAGGAATCTCCTTTGCGCAGATATTATAAGCTCTGATAAGATGCGATATGTTTTTTCTCGGCTCAAGGGTTCCGGCATAAAGGATAAAGGAATCCTGTATGCCGTATTTTCTCTTGATATCTTCCAGCAGACGGCTTTCCCGGATTTTTTGAAAATTGTCTTCTATTCCCAGATGTGTCACAAAAATCCTCTCTTCCGGATATTGAAAAAGAGACGCAATCTCTTTTTTCGTAAACTCGGAAATGGCGATGACAGCTGAAGATTCGTGCAGGGATCTTTCCATAAGCCGCTCAAGGCGGAGCCTGTTTGTTTTCTCCATGGTCCCGGGAAACCGCTTTATAGTCGCATCACAGACCGTTAAAAGGATCTTCCCTCTTTTCACCGGAGCAGCCGTGAAGTTGGTAAAATGATAGAGGTCATGTGTGCCGGTAAAAAACTCGACCGGAGGAAAAGAAAAGGTGTTCCACATTTTATAGGCCAGGAATCCCGGGATCCAGCGGATCTCTCTGTTCCTGAGGCCGGGACTTTTTTTTATCATGTCCTGTTCGCGGAAATTCCTCCGGGCGTTAAAATAGAAAACGGATATCTCCATGCCCGGATCGCGCCTGACATACTCCCTGACCAGGCAGTAGGTATACCGGCCGATACCTGTGCGCTTTGAAACGAATGGTTGCCCTTCAATACAGACTTTCATAAAAATAAGTTAAAGTTTTAAAGAGTTAAAAAAGCTCTGAAACATTGCTATTCTTTTACCCTTCGCGTTTCTTCGCGCTCTTAGCGGCTAAAAATCCTTTTTACTTCGTGCCCCTTCGTGTCTCTTAGTGGCCCTTCGTGGCTCACTGTTTTTACTTTTTTGCTTCTTCCTTCTACCCTCTATCTTATCTTCTCTATTTTCTTGATTCTATCCTGATTTCCGCTGTGACTCTTTTCTCTTCTTTCGAATAAGTCAGATTCTCAAACCTGGCGTGCGGCCAGCTCTTTTCCATCTCCAATAAGAAGCTGTAGAAAAAATCCGCTTCTTCAGCATGGCATTCAACCGCAACGGCAGAAGGCCGGGCATTGATAGTAAAATCGTCCTCTCCCTTTGCCCTGAAAAAATCTTTCAGAGACTGTGCAAGACCTCCCGATGCAACAGGACTGCCTGCCCTTTCTGCCAAAGGCTGATTCTCCCAGGCCTCAAAGATCCTTTCAAAACTCTTGAAGCGGGCGTGTGAATCAACGGCCTTGAAAAGAGCAAGGGCGTTAAGAACCACTCCCGCCAGAATAAAAAAAACCGCCATCCGGCAATGCATCCACACGGTTTTCATAAAAGCTGTCTTCACGGTTTTTCTCCTGGCTGAAGTTCAAAATTCAGCTCGACTCTTCCGTCGCTGTGCTTATCGGCCGAAAGGATGTCCCACAGGCTGACCTTTCCAGCCGATAAGAGAAAGCTCTCACCCTCCTTTGCGCTTTCAAATTTCAGGTGCAGGACGTAGCGGTTCCTCTCATTCTTCCATAAAAGAAGCTCCCACTTTGCATCTCTCGGAAGACAGTAGACCATATGATTAAAGATCTGGGAATCCGGCCGCGAAAAAGATTCTTTTTGAAAAGAGACTTTTTTCTCCATCGATGATAAAGCCTCCTCAAAAGAAGAGGCCCCGGCAAAATCAGGATAAGCCGTCTTAAAGCTGGAAAAAATATTTTTCTCTGCCTTCGCGCTGAAAAAACTCACAATGATAAATCCTCCCAGGGCGACGGCGAAAAAAGCGCCGGACGCCATTTTCATCCACCTGACATATCTCTCTTCCGAATCCAGAGGAACAGCTATCTTCTCCGAAAGATCAATAAGAGGATCATGAAGCTGAAGCGAATTGAGGATGCGCGTTAAAAAACTGTCCTCAGGTGCTCTTTTATCTTCTTCAGCAGAACTCCCGCCGGCTATGTTGTGAAGGGTAAAGTCATTTCTTTGGAAAGTCTCGCTTTTCTTCACGGCCTCCATTTTGTGTGGTTCGCTGTGGAGATAGACTGTTTTTTCCAGGTCAGGGAATATCTCCTTAACCTTTTCAAATATCGAGGATACTTCTGAAGCAACATCCTCAACGCTCTCTTCCATTAAAGGGATGTGGCGCGAGTAAAGAAGCCGGCCATGATGGATGACGCCCGCTTCAAGGTCGCTGTCCCAGATGATAAAAAGTGAAGGCCTGCCGGCAACAGCCAGATAAGGATCTGAATAAAAAAATGTCAGAATGCCGACTTTGCCGGGGATAACCCCCCTTTTTGTAAACAGTGCTTCTATGATATCAATCCACTTTTTATCAAAATAAAAAATATTAGCGATTTTCGCCTTCAGAATGTTCTTCTTTTCCCGGCTGAAGGAGGGAAGAAAAACAAAGGTATGTTTCAGAGGATCGAACAGGGGATTTTCAAGCAGCTTCTTGAGGACCGACGCTTCCAGCGCCTGGCCAGCGAGCGAAGTTTCGATCACATATTCATCTTCATACACAAGGCGCCGCGAGAGATAGACGTCAAAGGCGTGAACGCCCCGGGTGGCCGCAAAAAGCTCTTCGCTTAAAGAACATTCCTCATCAAGAGGAAATACCTTGATCTCAGCTGACGCGCCGTCTTCTGAAACCTGATATCTCCTCAGCTCTTTTTCACAAAAAACAAATACCGTTTTTTTCATGGGCTCTATCTGCAGAAATAAATTAGTCCTGCTCAAAAAAAATCTGTTCTGCTTTTCCGTTCTGAACGATAAAGACCGCTCTGACAGTAACGCTTTGCTTGGTCGACTGCGCTTTTGATATGATTGTAAAACAATTACTTTTTATCGTAAATGGTATATTCAGAAGAGGGAGTGTCTTTTGAAAATATGTCTGCCTGACATATTCGACCTCAGAGAGATTGGTGAGAGGATTTTCTTTTCTTTCCTTGAGAAAAAGCCGGAGATCGCCGCTGCTGTGAAAAAAAAGCCCCAGAACCTCGCCAGATGCTGTATTGATATTGATTCTTCCATCTCCAAAAGAGGTGAAAAAAAACCCTGACGGATCCTTTGGGCTTACCTCTGAAGACAGGATGTCTTCCATTATCGTTCTTGATCCAGAATTCAGAAACGAAAACGCCTTATGCTGAGAATTCTGTTTTATTTTCTTTATGTTGATTTTTGCATTTTCATCCTCGACAAGCGTTTTCACGCGAAATCCCTGAAGAAAAAAATCTTTTTCTGATGATGAGAGGTGAGAAAAAGATGTAAAAGGCTTGTCTGCACAGTCAAGAAGGTCTTCCGCTGTAACGGTAAGGCCGCTTCTCGCAGCAAAGGCCAGCTGAAGTTTCTCCGTGCGGTATTTTTCCAGCCTGTAGCTCCTGGCAGCATATGTCAGTACGGTGGAAAGTACAAGCACGACGGAAATCAGGATCAGGATAACATAAAGAACAGAAAAACCTCTCTCAGATGCACTTTTTAACGTCATAATAATCCCTTAAGGAATCGCCCAGAAGATTGAAGGACATCACAAGGAGAGCGATTAAAATCCCTGGGATGATCGAAAGCCATGGATGCATGCCGCCTTGATACAAAAAGCGGGAGCCGTCATTGACCATTCCTCCCCAGCTTGGATCCGGAGGATTGATTCCCACCCCGAGAAAACTCAGTGCTGCTTCCCCGAGAATAAAGCTCCCCATCTTCAATGTTGACGTAACGATGAGAAGTGAAAGCGCGTTAGGAAGAACGTGGCGAAGCAATATGTGTGTCAAGCCCCCTCCCAGAGACCGCGAGGCCAAAACATAATCCTGAGTAATCAACTGCTTGGCTGCTCCTCTGGAAATACGGGCAAAGCTTCCCCATCCGGAAAGAGTCAGGGCAAAAACAACTGTGAAAATGCCTCCCCTGAGCACAGCGGCAGCGACAATAGCCAGAAGAAGAGAAGGAACAGCAAAAGAAATATCGATAAGCTGAACGACAACGACATCAAAAGTGCCTCCGAGCACCCCTGAAAGCAGCCCAAGAGTGACGCCGATCGAGAAAGCCAGAAGAGTAGCCAAAAGACCGATTGTAAGAGATATCCGTCCCCCGTAGATGATGCGGGAGAAAACATCACGACCCATCTGGTCTGTGCCCATCCAGTGTTCCCGTGACGGCAGTTCGAATTTTCTATCAAGATGGCCCGCGTAAGGGTCAAGAGATAACACAAGGGGAAAGATAAGGACTGATGCCGTCATAACGATGATCAGCAGCAGGGCGACAGCTCCAAAAGGCTCTCTTCGCATAAATAAGCATGCTGAAATATGTTTCGCCATCGCTTTTTCTCTTTTCAAGCCGCCCTCTCAGGTGAAGAATGCACGGCCATCTGCTTACCGGCAGCATCTCGAATATTGCATCCGTCGCCAGACTGCTTGGTAAAAAAAGAGTTTATGAAAGAGTAAACAGCAGAAATCTTTTCTTCATCTCTCTGATTCATCATAAAGCCCTCCGCCCTTATTTTATCACATCCGTCAGGTTAGGCAATAGCGAGAGGTTGAGTTCTTGCAAATGCCGGGAAAGGAGCTTACGTCAAAAGGAATAGTTGTTGATAAACTCCTGGAGAACGTCCCTGGAGAACCTTAAGCGGCTTGATTTCACGCAGCCGATTCTCGAGCAGAAAGACTGGCCGAAATTATGATCCAGGTTCCTGTCAATATAAAACAGATAAATCGGAGCTCCGCATTCACAGTTAAACAGAACGGGCAGCTCTTCCCGGCACACGGGACACAGGATCTTCACTGTCTCGCCGCGCTTAAAGGGCTCTCCTTTGAGAATCTTTTTCCGGCATTTTCTGACAACAGGAGAAATAACGATATCTGTTTCTTTCGAACCTGATCGGTTTGTATAAATAAAATGAATGCCTTTTTCTCCCTGTATCTTGACATCGCTGATCAGGCTGTGTCCGTTTGCGCAAAAAGCCTCGTTGACGACAAGCTCTCCCTTTTTCTTTTCTACTTTTTTCCGCGGAAGATTGACTTTTCCCTTAAGAGGGATAATCATTTCGCCGTTATCGTTAAAAATCTTTCCCATTCTTTCCTCCTCATAAAATCAGTTATCATCGAGGAAATCATCGAATGTCTTCCATGACTGAAATCCGGATCGGATACATGGCCGCGCCGCTACGGGAAACTTGTCTTTGAGCGATGTATAATCCATTGTAATACCTTTTGTTAAAAAGAGCAACCCGGAATCCCTCCATTTCTAAAGGAAGACGTCCGGAATCAAACCGGGATAAAAGATCTGCTGTTTTCACGGCAGGTCCTTCAATCTGAACCGATCCGCGCAAAAGTTATCTAACTTATTGTGCGAAAAGCTATTCGAATAATAATAAAAGTAAGTTAGAATATAACAGGAGACACTATAACCGTACAGTGATTTTTCGGATAAAGCTTTTTTCAATATCCGGCTTTCCTGTCAGCGGATAACAAAGATTGAATATGAAAAAGAAACATTTTGAAATTTATAAGGGCTCTTTTCTTTTTTCTCTGCCTTTTCTCGTCCTGATATTTTCTTTTTCCCCATCCCTCCTTGCTGATGAGTACATGGAGTATGTCAAAAGGGAATTTGCCTCAGAAAAGGACCATGTTCTTCAGGACGCTCAGAGACACTTTATCGTCATCAGCCAGGACCGAGCCCTTGCAGAAAAAATCCTCTCCCGGGAATTGGATCTCTACCAAAAATTTCACAAGACTTTTAAGACGTTGACGTTCTGGGATGATCCAGCCATCGTCAAGATCTTTCCTGAAAGGGTCTCTTTCATTCAGCAATTTCATACCCCCACAGCACAGGCGTTCATGTGCAAGTTCAAAAAGGATTCAAGAACGCATCGCTTGATCGCTTCATGGGTACAGCCAGGCCTTATTGAAAACCTCATCCCCCATGAAACAGCGCATATTTTTATCGCTGACCTGGCAAGAATTGAAGAAATCAACTCCGCGCATGGAAATAAGAGAGTGCTTCCCCGGTGGATTGACGAGGGCATCGCCCAGTATTTTGAAACGCACGATTCTCTTCTGGACTATAAAATCTATATGATGCATATCGCCTTGAACGAAAATGGCCATATTCCCTTTGAACAGTTCTTTTCCATAACCCAGTACCCCGAGGACCACACGTATTATTTCTATATTCAGTCAGAAATCGTTACGCGCTTTCTCCTGTCTCAACCAAACGGATATCAAAAGCTCCGAAACACCATAACGATCTTCCGCTCCAAGGTAAAGGATGGGAGCAAGGCTTTTACTTTGTCTTTTCCTGAATACGCCCGGTTTTCAAAACTGAGGGAAGACCTGAAAGCATGGTGCGGCCAGCATACGGCTCGTTACCATCCGGATATCGATAAGCTGAATCGCCGTATTTCCGATATTTTCAAAATCGGACGATTTAATAAAAACCTTTATAAAGAGATTGCGATGGGCATGGTCGCCTACCAGCTGCATATCAACCAGGATTACCAGGGCTCGATCCGTCTGGCCAGCGCCGCGCTTGAGCAGAAAAATGGTTTTGCCCTTGCTTATGACGCGCAAATTAAATCTCTGATCAAAACAGATAATCTCAAAGTCGCCCAAGGCCTGATCGATCTCTATAAAACAACTGATCCAAAAAACGCCTATCGGCTCATAGCTGACATCAAGCATGAATCAAAACATTATCAGGAAGAAATCGAATGGCTGAAAAAGCTCCTCGAGGCTAATCCGGAAAACGGCTATTTTATCTGTATGCGCATCGCTTTTGTTTATTATGAGTTTCTTAAAGATACGGCCATGTCCAATTTTTATGTTTCCCAGGCAGAAAAATACCAGATCCTTCCTGATGAATTTTATTAGGAAGAAAGGCTTCGCGTAATATTATACAAATCAGCCACTACGTGATTCACCTGCGGTGAAAACGGGGTTAATTATTCGCCTTCGGCGAATGTTCTTTTAATCGGACAGGATGAACAGGATTTTTCACACGGATCGCGAATAGCATGCAGCACCGCTTTTCATTGACGCTTTTATTTCTTGCTACTTGCTGCTGGCTACCAGCGAGGCTGAATCACCTATGACCTAACCTGGATATTTCATGAAAATCATGAAATATCCACCCGAAGGGCCGGCTGTTTAAATCGTTACACGATTTAAACATGCTGCCGGG
>JAFGJP010000289.1 GCA_016929035.1 Candidatus Auribacterota bacterium
CGTGATCTTCGCGATAAGAATAACATGTGTTTTTATCATCCGGATGACTTTGAGAATATAGGGATTGAGTTTTTTGTTTGTGTTATGTCAAGATAGTATCGGAAAAGTAAGCGCCCCATGAAAGACATAAAAATTACCTGCGCAAGAAAGCATAACTTAAAAGGCATCTCTCTTATTGTTCCAAAGAACAAGATCGTCGGCATGACCGGGGTCAGCGGCAGCGGAAAATCCACGCTGGCGGTCGATACGATTTATGCTGAAGGACAAAGGAGATACATGGAATCTCTTTCCACTTATGCAAAGCAGTTCCTCAGGCAGGTCGAATCTTCAGAGGTCGAGAGCATTGAAAATATAGCTCCCTGCATATCCGTGACAGGTCAGGCCGGAGGGTTTAATGCCAGGTCCACTGTGGGAACGATGACGGAGATCGATGACTTTTTGAGACTTCTTTTTGCGAAGATTTCCGATGTCCGGTGTGCAAAATGCAGTAAAATCGTCAAAAGACATTCCTTAGATGAAGTCGAAGATGATATTTTAAAACGCTTTGCGAATAAAAAAGTCCTGGTCGGGGTTGACCTGAAAGATCTTGCAGGAAATCCGGAGGGGCTTGACAAGACGCTTCTTGAGCTTGCGGGATTCAGGCGCGTCACATCGGGAAGTAAGCTTCTTTCTCTTTCTGAAGCCAGTGAAAAGATGATACGGAGCCGCAGGGGCATGGCTGTTATCGACAGGGTCTTTGTTTCTCCTGATAATCGCTCGAGGATTTCGCGGTGTCTGGAACTCGGCAGGAAAGCGTCTCGCAACGAGATCATTACGGTCATGGGGCCCGAGATGAGAGACTTGCGCTTCAGCCTGAAAAACAACTGTCCTTTTTGTCGCACGGAATATCAACTTCCTGACATCCATGTTTTTTCCTTTAATTCAGCACTTGGAGCATGTCCGGAATGTTCAGGATTCGGGCGCGTCATCCGGATAGACAGATCAAAAGTGATCCCGGATGAGAATATGTCTCTTCAGGAGAGAGCGATAGTTCCGTTTTCCAAAGGGGCGTACAGGTGGTGGCAGTATGCGCTCAACAGTGCGTGCAGGAAGATGAGCATTCCGCAGGATGTCCCGTATGCCAAGCTTAAGGAAGAGCAGAAAAGAATTATCTGGGAGGGGACAAAAGGGTACAGAGGCCTGTCAGGCTTTTTCAGAAAGCTGGAGAAAAAAAAGTACAAGGTCCAGAATCGCGTTTTGCTGGCGAGATACAGAAAATATGATGTTTGCGAAAAGTGCCAGGGAGACCGACTGAGGAAAGAAGCCCTTTCGTATCTGATCGGCGGAGAAACGCTTCCCTCTCTTCAAAACAGGCAGCTTGACATCCTGCTTCGTTTCTTCAGGACGCTGCAGCTGACGCCGTACCAGGCAAGGATCGCCGGACACGTGCTTGAGGAGATTATTTCCAGGCTTGAATTTATGAATAATGTCGGGCTGCATTATCTTCATCTCATGAGGCTCAGCAGGACGTTATCAGGAGGCGAGCTCCGGCGGATCCAGCTCGCGCAGGGGATCGGAAGGACCCTTTGCGATATCGTTTACGTTCTTGACGAGCCCACGATCGGCCTTCATGTTAAAGATACAGGCCAATTGATCAAGGCGCTGAAAAATCTGAAAAAGCTGGGAAACACGATAATCGTCATCGAGCATGATCAGTCGATAATTGAAGAGTGCGACCATGTGATCGATCTCGGTCCGTATGCCGGCTTTCACGGCGGACAAGTGGTTTACCAGGGAGATTATAAGGGGCTTTTGAAGAGCAGAATCTCTTTGACCGGCCAGTATTTCAGCCGGAGAAAAAGGATTCCGCCGGGCACGGCAACAGGAAAAAAAAAGCAAAAAGAAGAAAATCTTGTTGTTTTTGTGGCCAGAGAGAACAACCTGAAAGGGATCACCGTGCAGTTTCCTCTTAATTCTTTTGTCGCTGTAACGGGCGTGAGCGGGGCGGGTAAAAGTACGCTTGTTCGAGATATCCTCTATAAGACTTTTCAGAAAGAAAGAAAAAAGGAGCTTATCACGCCCGGAGAATCTCAAGGCGTATCTGGCTTTGAAAAGGTTGAAGATATGTTTTTTCTGGATCAGAAGAGGATCGCATCGACTCCCAAAGGAAACGTGGCTACATTTTGCGGTGTCATGACAAAGATAAGACAAGCCTTTGCCTCAACGCACGATGCCAGGAAAAAATGCATGTCGCCGGGGCATTTTTCTTTTAATTCTCCAAAGGGACAGTGTCCCAAATGCCGCGGTATCGGACATGAGATCATCGACATGCAGTTTCTGACCGACGTCAGCGTTCCATGCAAGTTCTGCAACGGCATGCGCTATAAAAGCGATGTACTGCAAATTCATTTCAACGGGAAAAGCATACACGAAGTCTTAAAGCTGACGATAGAAGAAGCACGGGATTTCTTTGAGAAAGACGGGATGACGATAAAGGAGCTTGACTGGCTCGGACGTTTTGGCCTGGGATACGTCTGCCTGGGGCAGACGCTCGATACGCTCTCTGCTGGAGAATCGCAGAGGCTGAAGCTTTCTGATATTGTTGGAAAGACAAAGCAGAAAAGTGGCAACGTGTATATTTTCGACGAGCCGAGCGTCGGCCTGCACCTGCATGATCTTACATCCATCATGGGGTGTCTTAACCGAATAAAAGAAGAAGGCAATACGGTGATCGTTGTCGAACACAATTTGGAGATCATCAAAAACGCTGACATGATCATCGATCTTGGCCCAGGAGGAGGAGAAGACGGAGGGCATGTTGTGGCTTTGGGAGCGCCTGAGGAGATAGCGAAAAATACCGCATCTGTAACCGGACAGGCGCTAAAAAAGTTTTATGAGAGGACAGTGAATTAAAATCAAAGATCAAAAACAGAGGTGTGCTTCGACAAAGTTTGCTGTAAGCGAATTTGAATGACTCAGGATAAATAGTGCTTTCTACTATCAGATACAAGATTCAGGATACAGGATTCACGTTAAGAAGAAAAAAAACAATAGAAAGAAATCGGACACGCCTTTGGCGGAAATGGTTTCCTTGTACTGATTATATTTGATGTCCGCGCTTTAGCGCTCCTTCAATTATCTTGTATCATGTATCTTGTATCGAATATCTGTGTTTTGGATATTTTATTTTTAATTTCTATGAAAACACAAGATTGATTAAAGGGCAATCCTGAGATGAAGGAGCGGGTTGATATTTCACAGATAAGACGAAAAGATGCTGCGGTTTTTCGAAAGCGCCTCCTGCATTGGTATGCGCGAAATAAAAGGGATCTTCCCTGGCGAAAGACAAAAGACTCGTATCGCATATGGATCTCAGAGGTCATGCTTCAGCAAACGACGGTCAAGGCGGCTGTTCCCTATTACGAAAAGTGGCTGAAGATATTTCCGGATATAAAGGCCCTTTCAAGGGCAACAGAAAAAAAGGTGCTGAAGACATGGCAGGGGCTGGGCTTTTACCAGAGAGCCAGGAGCCTTCTTCTTGCGTCAAAAATATTTTCGGAAAAATTCAACGGTCAGATACCGGATAATTACGACAGGCTTCTCCGTTTGCCGGGGTTTGGAGCCTACACGGCCGGAGCTCTTATGAGCATGGCTTTTCAGAAGCCCTATCCGGTTGTCGAAGCCAATATCAAGAGAGTTTTTTCAAGGCTTCTCTGCAAGGAAGAGCCGAAAAGCCCTGATTTTAAGGAGTCGCTGAAGAACGTACTGAAAAGGCTTGTGCCGAAAAGAAGGCCGGGAGACTTCAATCAGGCGATCATGGAGCTGGGAGCTCTTGTCTGCAGGAAAAGGCATCCCGGGTGTCTCATGTGCCCTGTCAAATGCTTTTGCCTGGCCTATGAGAGAGGCGTTCAGGAAGTTGTTCCTTTTTCACAGAAAAAGAATTACGAAACATTTTCTGTTGCAGCAGGAATTATCCGGCAGGGAAAGCGCTACCTTATTCAGAAAAGGCCGGACGGGGGCCCTCTGGCCGGGCTGTGGGAATTTCCCGGGGGAAAAAGGCTTGATAACGAGACCCTGGAAGAATGTCTGGAACGGGAGATTCTGGAAGAGCTGGGAGTGAGGGTTAAAAAAAAGAGATTCCTCATGCAGGTCGTTCATTATTATACGCGATTTAAAATCAGATTAAGCGCTTTTCAGGTCGTTCCTGAAAAAATGCCTGATAAACTTTTCGGTAGAAGATGGGTCACGCTCAGGCAGATGAGGTCTTATCCCTTTCCGTCAGGCAGCTCCCGCATTGTGGATTATCTGGAGAAAGAGGAGAATGCATTAAAAGGGAACCACAGAGGGCACAGAGAAAAAACAGGATAAGTCTTTTTGCCTTCGGGAATGGCTTATTCATTCTTTTTAATGGTCTTTTTTCCTGTTTCCCTATCCTTTTTTCTCAATTTCAAACTTCAAATTTTTTTATTTAAATATCCGTGCGACAGCACACCTTCATGGCTTCCAGAGATAGAGGATGCGGGGAGAATCGCCTTCCAAGAACGTACGGAGGTTCAAAGACTGACTGGCTTCAAAAAGGGCTTCCATTAACCCGGTTTTTTGTTCGTAGCGGATGATTTTCAGGTTTTCGACCTGACAAAGCTCTTTTGCTTTTCGGGCGGCATCTCGGAAGTAGCCGATTTCATCGATAAGGCCATGTTCAAGAGCCTGTGATGCGGAAAAAACGCGGCCGTCGGCGAGAACGTCCATCTTGGATTTTTCGATGTTGCGGCTGTCACAAACGATATCAATAAACCTCCCGTGCAGTTTCAGAACAACATCCTTGAGCATATCGATCTGTTCCTGCGACGGATCCTGAAAGGGATTGAGAAGGTCCTTGTTTTTCCCTGACTTGATAGTCGTGTCCTTAACACCGATTTTTTCGCTCAAGCTTTTCCAGTTGAGGCTCTGAATGATCACGCCGATAGAGCCGGTCAGTGTTGTGGGCTCTGCCAGGATGTAGTCGCCGGCCATGGCGATGTAATACCCCCCTGACGCAGCAATGCCTTTCATAAAAACGACGACTTTTCTTCCCTGATTGCTGTTTTTGAAATCCATAAGCTCCGTGAAGATCTCATCGCTGGGAGTGATCTCTCCGCCCGGGGAGTCGACCTCAAGGATGATCGCCTTGACAGATTCGTCATTTCGGGCTGCGCGGATCTGTCTGAGGATTTTTTCGATTTTATCACGCTTGATGGAAAACATCCCCGGGTCCATCCCGCGAATCAGAGCTCCTTCGACAGAGATCCTCGCCGCCTTGACAGTGCCTTCGCCATAAGACCAGACCTCGGTCAGCCTGGGAAATTCATCTTCTCCTTTTTCTGCATATATCTTTCCGGAGCGGGCGATCAGTGAAACAAAAAAACCGAGATTCATCAAAAGACTGCCCAGAAGGACAATAACAAGAAGGATGATCGTTATCCAGAAAACAGCATGCGAACATTTTTTCTCCTGGTCCATATAACACTCCATTTATAGTATTGACAATTTGATATTTTCGTTTTTAAATTATGAACTTCAGTGTAATATGTTGGTTGATATTATACATTAACAGTATTAAATGTAAAAGGCTTCATATGGGAACGTTCGAAGACATCGTTTCAAACAATCTGAAAGCCGTATCAGAAATACGTGAAATGGGCTTTTCTCCCTATGGCCGGAAGTTTCTGAGAACGGGCATGATCGGGGAAATGATCTCCGATTATCAAGAAGGCCGAAAAATCAAGGCGTGCGGGCGCGTGACAGCCTTGAGAGATCACGGGAAGACAAAATTTTTTGACCTGAAAGATTTTTCAGACAAGGTCCAGCTTTACCTGAAAAAGGGCAACTTCAGCGAAGAAAAGTTTGACCTTCTAAAAAAAGTCACAGTGGGAGATTTTCTCGGTGTTGAAGGAGAGCTTCTGAAAACCCGCACCGGCGAGATAACGATAAAAGTCGAAGACTTCACGCTGCTTTCAAAGTCCATACGCCCTCTTCCGGAAAAATGGCACGGGCTGAAGGACATTGAAGCCCGCTATCGCCAGAGGTACCTTGATCTTCTCTCCAACGAAAGCGTTATGCAGGTTTTTATTAAAAGAATGCATGTCATCAAGGCCATCAGGAATTTTCTTGACGGCAGAGGCTATCTCGAGGTCGAGACCCCCATGATGCAGTCTGTTCCCGGCGGAGCCCTTGCCCGTCCCTTCAAGACACATCACAATGCCCTCGGCACAGATCTTTACCTGCGGGTGGCCCCGGAGCTTTATCTTAAGAGACTGCTTGTGGGAGGATTTGAAAAGGTTTACGAGATCAACCGCAACTTTCGCAATGAGGGGCTGTCGACAAAACACAATCCCGAGTTTACGATGCTGGAGATTTATGCGGCTTATGAGGACTATGAGGCGATGATGGATCTTTGTGAAGAGCTGATAAAGGATGCGGCAAGAGCCATCGGCATCGAGGGAAATCTTCATTTTAACGGACGGGATATTGACCTTTTTTCTCCATGGGAAAGAATACGGTACTTGGACGCGCTGAAAAAATATTGCGGTGTTGACCAGGCATCAGACATTGAAGCAATAAAGAAGAAGGCCGGAGAATCAGGTATTGAAGATATTCAGAAAAAAGAAAAGGATCTTCTGCTGAACGATATTTTTGAGCAGGAGGTAGAAACTCGTCTTGTTTCACCGACTTTTGTTTACGACTATCCGAAAGCGTTGTGTCCGCTGGCAAAGCTGAGAGAGGACAATCCCGATATGACCGAAAGGTTTGAGCTCATCATTTCCGGGAGCGAAATAGCCAACGCTTACAGCGAGCTCAACAACCCTGTTGAGCAGAAGAAGAGATTTGAGGAACAGGTCGAGGCAATCGACAAAGAAAAATATGGTGAAAAAACAGTCGATTATGACTACGTACGAGCGCTGGAATACGGCATGCCGCCGGCCGGAGGGCTCGGTATCGGCATTGACCGCCTTGTCATGCTTTTGACATCAAGCGAATCGATTAAGGACGTGATTTTGTTTCCTCAGCTCAAGCCGGAAGAAAAAAAGTAAAAGGATACGAGGGTTCCCGCCTGCCCGGCGGCGAGGCCGCTGGCTTTCGCGGGAATGACAATGCGAATTTATTCATTTTGCACAACGATGTCATCCCTGTGAAGCAGGGACCCATGTCAAGACGCAGTCCTTCTGCGGCGGATCTTCGGCAGGCAATGTCTTGCTCGCGTAGAGGGATCGTTCAGGACAAACATCAGTCTTTTATCGAGAATAAAATTTTGCACCAGGGGGTTTTTTAAGGGCAGACCATGATTTTTGAAGCTTATCTCAGTTACAAATATCTTTTCTGCAAAAGAAAAGAAAAATTTATCTCTCTCATCGCTCTTCTCTCTATCGGCGGGGTTGCTGTTTCTGTCATGTCGCTTATCGTTGTGATTGCTGTCATGAGCGGATTTGGCGAGAGCCTCAAGGAGAAGATCATCGGGATGAATCCTCACGTTGTTATTTCTACTTATGACCTGATGGAGGGATTTGACAGTGTTGTCGAGCAGACCAGAAAACTTCCTGGAGTCAGTTACGTCTATCCTTTTGTCGAAGGACAGGCGATGATGAATTTTGAAAACCGGGTTTACGGGATTTTTATCAAAGGCGTTCCGTCAGACAGCATAGGTTCGGAGATCATCAGGAAATATCTCAGAGAAGGAAGCTATCAGCTGAAAAGCGGCGAGATCGTCATCGGAAGAGAGCTCGCCGTTCGCCTTGGCGTTAAAATAGGCGACGCTCTCAACATCATGTCACCGGCTTTCGGCCAGGTTTACGGGGATTTCCCGCCGATGATGTCTTTTCAGATCATCGGGATTTTTAAAAGCGAGATGTTCGAGTATGACAATTCCCTTGTTTTTTTGACGATTCAGGATGCTCGGAAGCTTTACGGGCTTTTGACTGAACAGGCGCACGGAATAGGGGTGGAAATACGGAATATTGAGGAAGCCCATAACATGAAAGCGATGATAGCGGATTTTTTGCCTGATGGATATATGGTCAAAAGCTGGATGGATATCAACAAAAACCTTTTTGCCGCACTGAAGACGGAAAAAAATGTCATGTTTATTCTCCTGACGCTGGCTGTTCTGGTGGCTGCGACAAACATCATCAGCACGCTTGTTATGATCGTTCTTGAAAAAACGCGGGAGATCGGCATCCTGAAATCCATAGGAATGACGGACGCCGGCATCATGAAGATTTTCATTCTTGAAGGCGGTTTCATCGGGATGACGGGCTCTTTGGTCGGATTCATCGGAGGGATTCTTTTTGTTCACTGGATGGACGGGATTGAGTCTTTTGTTTCACGGCTGACAGGGTTTGAGGTCTTTCCAAGGGAAGTCTATTACTTTGACAGCATACCGACCGTATTGAACATTCCTGATATTTCCGTCATCCTGCTGTGCGCTTTTTTTGTATCCATAATAGCGGCTTTTTACCCGGCATGGAAAGCGTCCAGACTTTCACCTGTTGAGGCTATTCGCTATGAATGAGATTCTCAGGGCAGACAATGTTTCTAAGAAATTCTCCATGGGAGGAAAAACCGTCGATGCGCTCAGCAGGGTGAATCTCTCAGTCTTTTCAGGTCAATATGTCAGCATAGTAGGGCCGTCAGGTGCCGGGAAAAGCACACTTTTGTACCTTTTGGGACTTATTGACTCAGCCAGTGAAGGCCAGATCCTGTTTAAGGGCAAGGTCATCAGCGACTTGTCGCCTCGCAGGAAGGCCAGATTCAGAGGAGACCATATAGGTTTTGTTTTTCAGTCTTTCTATTTATTGCCTGAGCTCAATTGCTTACAGAACGTTGCCATTCCTTCTTTCATCCAGGACCCGAAAAAATTTTGGAAAAGGAAAGAAATCTATAAAAAGGCAAGGATTATGCTTCATAAAGTTGGTTTAGGAGACAGACTGATTCATAAACCGGCGGAGATGTCCGGCGGCGAGATGCAGCGGGTGGCTATTTGCAGAAGCCTGATGAACGGTCCTTCGATCATTCTGGCAGATGAGCCTACGGGGAATCTGGATTCAAAAAATTCAGAAGTCGTGGCTGATCTTCTTTTTTCTCTTTGCCGGGAAGAAGGAAAGGCCCTTGTTCTGGCCACGCATAATGAAAATCTTGCCCGGAGAGCGGACAAAATTGTAAAATTAATTGACGGGAAGATTGTCGGATCGTAAACCCGGAGAGTGAATATGCAATGTGATATTTGCAAAAAAAATGAAGCTGTCGTACATTATGCAGAGGTCATCAACGGGGAAATCCGTAAGCTCAACATCTGTGAGCAGTGTGCTAAAGACAAGGGTTTTGGCCTGGAAGTCTCTTTTTCTCTCGGCGATATGCTGGCCGGGATCATCAAGGATTCTTCAAGAGACTCAGAAAAAATCATCCCTTCTCTTGAAAAGTGCGAAAAGTGCGGCATGTCTTATGAGGAATTCAAAAAAACAGGCCGGCTCGGGTGTGACAACTGTTACAGGATTTTTGAGAAAAAGCTCATTCCCATCCTGGACACGATCCACAAGCAGACGCGTCACAAAGGGAAGGTTCCAAAAGCATACAGAGAGAGGTTCGATAAAATAGAAAAAATACGCGAGCTGAATAGAAAGCTCAAAGAAGCGGTTGAAAACGAAGAGTTCGAGCAGGCTGCTGTTTTAAGAGACAAGATAAAAGAGATGAGCCGGAAAGAAAACGTGGAGGAGACATTGTGAGCATCAGCGTGCTTCTTAACAAGAATGCCGAATGGCTTAAGGGTGAAGGCCCCCATGCCGATTACGTGATGAGCACCCGTATCCGGCTGGCCAGGAACGTCAGCGGATATCCTTTCCCGAGAAAGTCCTCTATTGAAGAAAAGAAGCAGATTATCGTCTTCACAGAGAAAGTCATTGCATCCTCTTCCTGGGTAAAAGACGGCTCTCTTCTTATCAACATGCATGAAATCGACGAGATAGACAGGCAGTTTCTCATGGAGCGTCATCTGATAAGTCCTGAGATGGTTCTGCTGGGGGAGGGAAGCGCTGTCGCCATATCCCGCGAAGAGATGATCAGCATAATGATTAACGAAGAAGACCATATGCGGATACAGGTCCTCAAGTCAGGATTTTTACTTGATGATGTCTGGGAGACGGCCAATGAAATTGATGATGATTTTGATAAGGGCCTTCCGTATGCGTTCAGCGGCCGGTTTGGCTATCTGACGTCATGTCCGACTAACGTCGGCACGGGGATTCGCGTCAGCGTTATGATGCATCTTCCCGGCCTTGTTTACTCCAAGCAGATAAACAAGATTCTTCACGCGGCCATGAAGCTCGGGCTTGCGGTTCGGGGGCTGTATGGCGAAGGCTCTGAAGCTCTCGGCAACCTTTTCCAGATATCCAACCAGTCGTCTTTGGGCGTGAGCGAGGAGGATATCATAAAAAACATCAAGAAGATCATCGACCAGATTATCATGCATGAAAAAAACGCGAGGATGTTTTTTTTGAACAGCAACCTCAAGCAGGTTGAAGATAAGGTCGGAAGGGCTTTCGGGATACTGAAAAACGCGAGGATAATCTCTTCGAAAGAAAGCATCGGTCTTTTTTCGACTCTGCGGATGGGGATCGATCTCGGCATAATCCGCGATGTTCCCCGCTCGACGATCAATCAGCTGATGATCATCACCCAGCCGGCGCATCTGCAGCGTTATTATTCAAAAATACTCGATCCCAATGAGAGGGATATTAAGAGGGCGAATCTTATCCGTGAGAAACTGGAGAACATCAAAGAGGCGGAATTCTAATTTTTTCTGAGGAAGGAGACAGGAATGTTTGATCGATTCACAAATAGAGCCAGGCAGGTGATTATCATCGCCAGGAAAGAGGCAGACAGGTTCAATCATAACTATATCGGCACGGAGCACATCCTTCTCGGGCTGATCAAGCTCGGGCAGGGTGTCGCGGTGAATGTTCTGAGGAAAATGGGTCTGGACTTTGAAACGGTCAGAAGAGAAGTCGAAAAAGCAGTCGGCAAAGGTCCGGAAACAAAGGCAGGAGGAGAAATCCCTCTTACATCCAGGGCGAAAAAGGTTATCGAGTATGCTGTGGAAGAAGCTACCTCGCTGAATCACAGCTACGTCGGGACAGAACATATCCTTCTCGGCCTTCTCAGAGAAGAGGAAGGCGTTGCCGCGCGCGTATTGAGCACCCTTGACATCGATATCGATACGGTAAGGGAAGAAATCCTCAAGGAGCTCGGAACAGCCTACGGGAGCACGATGATGTCTTCCCAGGGCGGGCAGATGGGGCCCACCGCTTCTCCGGAGTTTCAGAAAACAGATACGCCGGCCCTTCAGGCCTTTGGCCGGGACCTGACAAAACTTGCCCGCGATAAAAAACTGGATCCTGTTATCGGCCGGCAGAAAGAGATTGAGAGAGTCATTCAGGTGCTCTGCCGGAGAACGAAGAACAACCCGGTCCTCATAGGAGAAGCCGGGGTAGGAAAAACGGCGATCGTCGAAGGGCTGGCTCAGCATATTGTCGAGGGAAACGTTCCCGAGATCCTCAGGGAAAAAAGGCTGATTACCCTTGATCTCGCCCTCATGGTCGCCGGGACCAAGTACAGGGGGCAGTTTGAAGAAAGGATCAAGGCTGTCATGGACGAAATACGCAAGTCGACAAATATTCTTCTCTTCATTGACGAGTTTCACACGATTGTCGGTGCCGGGGCGGCCGAAGGGGCTATTGACGCAAGCAATATTCTGAAGCCCGCTCTGTCCCGGGGAGAGCTGCAGTGCATCGGCGCCACGACATATGATGAATACAGAAAATATATTGAAAAAGATTCTGCTCTTGAAAGGCGGTTCCAGCCTATTCACGTTGATGCCCCGACCGTGGAAGAAGCTTATCGCATCCTTCAGGGCATCAAGGAGAAGTATGAGATTCATCACAATGCGAGATACACGGACGCGGCCCTGTGGGCTGCCGCCGAGTTGTCAGACAGGTATATAACCGGACGATACCTTCCCGACAAGGCCATCGATGTCATGGATGAAGCCGGCGCCCGTTGCCGCATTTCCGCGATGACCCGTCCGCCGGACATCAAGACAATCGAGGACGAAATAGATCAGGCGAAAAGGGAAAAAGAGCAGGCCATCCGCAACCAGGAATATGAGAAGGCGGCGGCTTTAAGGGACAAGGAAAGAGAGATCAGGGAACGGCTGGACAAGACTCTTCGCGAGTGGAAAGACAAGGAAAAAGAGAAAGAAGTTTCTGTTGACGAAGAGGAAATCATTCATATTGTCGCGAAATGGACCGGAATACCTCTTACTCGTCTGGAGGAGGGAGAATCCAAAAAGCTTCTCCGGATGGAAGAGGATCTGAAAAAGCGGATCATCGGTCAGGATGAAGCCGTTGAAACGATTTCCCGCGCACTCAGGCGCTCCCGGGCGGATCTAAAAGATCCGAGAAGGCCGATAGGGTCTTTTATGTTTCTCGGGCCGACAGGGGTCGGGAAAACGCTGCTCGGAAAGGCGCTGGCGGAATTCATGTTTGGCGATGAAGACGCGATTATCACGATTGACATGTCCGAATACATGGAAAAGTTCAACGCTTCAAGGCTGATGGGCTCTCCTCCCGGCTACGTCGGGTACGAGGAAGGCGGTCAGCTGACCGAGAAGGTCAGGCGGCGTCCGTACTCTGTAGTTCTTTTTGACGAAGTTGAAAAGGCTCATCCGGATGTGATGAACGTTCTTCTTCAGGTTCTTGAAGAAGGAAAGCTGACGGACAGCCTGGGGCGTGTCGTGGATTTCAGAAACACGATCATTATCATGACGAGCAACGTGGGCGTGGATATCATCAAGAAGCAGACAAAGGTCGGGTTTAATTCCAGCGACGCAGAGTTTGACTATGAGTCAATGAGGTCAAAGATCATGGAAAAGGTGAAAAAGAACTTTAAGCCGGAGTTCTTGAACAGAATAGATGATACCATCGTATTTAAAACGCTCAACAGGGAAGACCTTCTGCAGATCGTGGACATCGAGCTTACTGACCTGGTCAAGAGGCTCAGCAAAAAGAAAATCACCCTGAATATCCCCAAGTCCGTCAAGGAATTTCTCATAGAGAAAGGCACTGATCTTCTTTACGGGGCGAGGCCTCTCAAAAGGGCTGTACAGAAATATATCGAAGATCCTTTGGCTGAAGAGATCCTGTCAGCCGGCGAAAAGGCTAACGGCAAGCAGATTAAGCTGAGCGTTAAGGGCGATGCCGTCAAGTTTCAGGGACTGAAGAGTTGAGATTGCTGAGAAACGGATTCCGCGTTCTTGCCGGCCTGGCCGTGCTGGCCTTTCTTTTTGTCACAGGTGTTGAAACAGGACACCTCACTCCTTATATCTTCAAGAGGCAGGTCGATCGCTTCTGCGAGGATTTGAGAAAAACGGACTGCCGGAAGTTTTTCATCAGCCGGATGAGGGGAGGATTCGTCTGGGGGCTCAGCTTTCTTCAGACGGACTTCAGGTGGAACGATCAGGATAAGGATATCTTACTCAAAATCCCTCTACTGAAAACGGATTTTTTCTGGGTGGACTTGTGGGAAAGGGGTCCGAAGAGACTCGATCTCACTTTTTTTCATCCGGAAGTCACCATCCAGACAAAAGAAGAGACGTTAGACGACACTTTTTTTAAAGGATTTCTGATTCCCTATATCAGAAGCATGGAGATGCCTCTTGAACAGTTCTTAAGAAAGATCCCCTTGAATATTTCCTTTTGCGATTTTGTAAGCGGCCGAGTCGTTATGAGAAATGTGAAAAACGACAAAATCATTCTTTCAGATATAACCGGACGTTACATAAGGGATCAGACGGGTATCAGGCCTGGAGGCGACAGTGCAACGGAGGAGCTTGCTTTCCGCGCATCTTTTCTGGAAAAAGACATTTTCTTTTTCTCGAAGAGAAAAGGAAAAAGCGAAGATATCTTTTCCATTGTCCAAGACGCTTTTTTTAAGAAGGATCTGATCGTCAGCGTTCATCACGGAAGCGAAAAGGCATCGGATACGCGCCTTTTTTTGGAAGATTTTTTTCTTCTCCGCGGAGATGTCGTTTATCGGGAAGACGGCTCCTTTTTTTCACGGGGAGAGATCGACCCTGCGGATATTTTCTGGACAAAAGTTCAGGAAAGAATATTCTGGGATTTGTTGAAAGACGTTGACCCGAATGATTATGAAACAGCTTTCACGATTTCCGGAAAGGAGGGATTGGTGAAGCTTCATCTTTTTTTCAATCAGAAAGAAGGAGACAAGTACTGCTTCATCACTCTTGAATTCAAAAGCCTGGAAGCTATTCATTTTCAGCTGGATCTTTCAGGCATACTTTTTGTTGAAGGAGAGTTCCGCCCTTTTCAGGAGACGTGCGAAGTGAGAATGGACATCAAAGACATGGATCTGAGCCGTCTTATGGAGATGGCCGGCTACAGGAGCGAAAGCGAGATAGATGGATCTGTTCAGGGGGAGATCCGCTTCAGCGGTCCCCTTGACAAACTGACCGTAGGCGGAGAGATTCACGTCGGCCAGGGGCAGATAGAAGAGATGGATTTTCAAAAAGCTGTTTTTAAAATTTCCGGCACAGGTCGTTTTATTTTTCTTGAAGATTCAAAGTTTATCCGGGAAAGCGGAGACATACCGGTTGTCGGATATATTGATACCGGCATTCCCAACCCGTTAAGAAACGTCAAGGTCAAGCCTCGCAACAGCCTGGTATGGAGCGGGATAAATTTCATAAGAGACGTAGACGGAAAAACATACCTGCTTGAGAAAAAGCTGTCTGAAAGTCTTAAGGTCAAACTGAAGAGGAAGTTTGGTGATGAGCATAATGTTCTTGAAAACGATGAAATGGATCTGGAGATCGAAGTTGAACTTGATGATTTGAACAAATTTTTGTATAAACAAGATGAGGACGATAGTTTTATAGGTATTGAAAGGACAATCAAGTTTTGATAGCGTTCATTCAACACGTAGGGCAGGCTCTTGTCATCGAGATCGCTGCGGCAGGGCGTTTTAGCCTGACAGCTTTTTCATTTATCAAAAAGCTTTACACGTCGCCTCCCCGTTTTCGGATCATCATCCAGCAGCTGTACGAGATCGGCTACCGCTCTCTCCCGGTCGTCGCCATAACAGGAGCGTTTACAGGCATGGTCCTTGCCGTGCAGTCTTTTTACCAGTTCCATCAGATATCCATGGAAACGGCTATCGGGATCCTTATAGGTCTTTCCATGACGAACGAGCTGGGTCCAGTCCTGACGGCCCTTATGGTTGCCGGACGCGTGGGCGCCAGCATGGCTGCCCAGCTTGGCACGATGAAAGTGACGGAGCAGGTCGACGCGCTGGAGACGCTTGCCGTTGATCCCGTCGGATACCTGGTCGTGCCAAGACTTATCGCAGGCATCTTTATGATCCCCATCCTGACCGTTTTTTCTATTTTTATCGGCATTCTTGGCGGCTACGGCATCAGCGTCTATCTTTTAAAAATCAATAAGACTTTTTTCATGTCCAACATGCTCGATTATACAAAGGCGGAAGATCTCTGTAACGGGTTGATCAAATCGGTTGTCTTTGCTGTTCTTATTATCGTCATCAGCTGCTACAAGGGAATGACGGCTGGGCACGGCGCTGAAGGTGTGGGCAGGGCGACAACGGAGGCGGTCGTCGCTTCCTGCATTTCTATTTTGATTACTGATTTTTTTCTATCCATCATTTTATATTAGAGAAAAGTTATGATAGATATTCGCAACGTCAGAAAAAAGCTTGGCGGAAAGATGGTTCTCGACGGCGTCTTTCTTCATGTGGCGAGAGGCGAGACCGTGGTCATCATGGGGCGAAGCGGAGAGGGGAAAAGTGTTCTTCTCAAGCATATCATCGGCCTCATCAAGCCTGACGAAGGGTCGGTTTTTATTGATGGCGTCGATATTACGGCCCTTCGTGAAAACGAGCTTAATGATATCCGGAAGAGATTCGGCATGCTGTTCCAGGCCGCTGCCTTGTTTGACTATATGACGGTTTTTGAGAATGTCGGGTTTGCTTATATGGAACACACGCGCCTTTGCGCGGAGGACATCCGTTCTCTTGTGAGAGAAAAGCTGGAGATGGTCGATCTCAGGGAGATAGAGGAAGTCAAGCCTGCGGAGCTGAGCGGAGGAATGAAGAAGCGCGTTGGGCTCGCAAGAGCGATTGCCATGAATCCGGAGATCTTGCTGTACGATGAGCCCACGACCGGGCTTGATCCGATAACCGGAAAGACGATCGACAACCTCATTGTCAGGCTGAAGAAAAAGCTTCAGACAACAGGCGTAGCCGTTACGCATGACATCAAAAGTGCGTTTCGGATCGCCGATAGGATCGCTTTTCTCAACAGGGGAAAGATTGTCGGCGTGTTTCGTCCGGATGAAATACAGAATGCTGAAGAAGAAATCGTGAAAGAATTTTTATCTCAATAAAGAGGGGCGTTTTTATGAAGAAGAAAAAATCAGAAGTGTCCATAGAGCTTACCGTAGGCCTTTTTGTCACAGTGGGCATGCTTGTTCTGGCAGCCATGATCATACGCCTTGGAAGCACAGATTATCTCGCTTATCAAAATGCTCATCGCTTTAGCGTCCATTTCAGCTTTGCCGACGGCATTCTGGAAAAGGCTCCCGTGAGATATGCCGGGGTTGAAGTGGGTCGCGTTGAAAAGATCAGGCTGACATCCGACCCGAAGCAGAGAGTGATCCTGGATCTGGTCATAAAGAACGAAGTGCAGGTGAGGGAAAAGGATACGGTGACCATCAACTCCCTCGGGCTGATGTCCGAGATGTATGTCGAAATTGTTCCGGGAGACCAGACGGCTAATGCTCTTCAGGCCGGCACGGTCATTGAAGGAAAAGATCCGGTTGCCCTTCAGCAGGTCGTGACAAACGCGAAAAAGGTCCTTGAGGAGCTGGAAAAAGGCGTGAAGATCTTCAGCGAAGAGGACACAAAGGAAAACATCAAGCACAGCCTGAAAAACATAAGAGCCCTCAGCGAGAATGTCAACGATATTTCTAAAAACATGCAGGAGACCGCCGGCATTATGCGCGAGCTTTTTGCAGATAACAAGGAAAATATCAGCGAGTCCATATCCGAGTTCAAGCTGAACATCAAAGGCATGCGGAAATCCGTTGATTCCATGGAGAGGATCATGGCCAGGATCGAGCGGGGAGAAGGGCTGGTGGGGAAGCTCCTCGTGGACAAGGACACTTCCGACAACTTTTCAGGGACAATGGAAAAGATATCCGTTGTTCTCGATGACATCCATGAGATCAGCCTTAACATCAAAGAGGGAAAAGGGGCCGTCGGGCTTTTAATGACAGATGAAGAAATCCAGGAAAAGCTGAAAAAGCTTATTACAGAAATAGAAAAGAATCCTTGGAGGCTGTTCAGAAAGAAATAGGATAAATGATGGTTAAAGGTGAGGAAATGAAAAGAAAGAAGATAGCATATTTTTTTTCTCTAGGCGTGCTGATTGTCTTTTGTAGCCTGACGGCACGCGCAGGCGATAAGCCCTTTCCACCTGTGACTGTCCGGGATGGAAAAATATACGCAGGTGATGAAGAGCTGTTCTTAAAGGCTGTTGCTTATGCTGGACTGAGACCGGGAAAAGATCATACAGATCCCTTTACATATAAAGATTATGGCTACCGGTTGATAGAAATGGATATGAAGCGTATCAGGGAAGCCGGATTTAATGCTGTACGCACTTGGTCGTTAACAGATGAGAAGATCATTGAGATTGCCGCTCAACACGGCCTCTGGGTCGTTGGAGGCATCTGGACACCCCAGAGACTTGACGTCAACAGCAGCCACTTTGTTAAAGACAATACGCAACTTGTGGCGGAACAGGCGAAAATTTACTCAAAATATCATAACATAGCCATGCTTCTTATCCTGAATGAACCTGAGCCCGGCTTTTTAAGGGATCAGGACAAAAATAAGATAAAAGATTATTTAGACAAGATTATTCAAGCAGCAAAAAAAGAGTGTAAGGGAGTTCCGGTATCTTTTTCTAACTGGCCCAATGCGGCTGTTGTCGATTCACAGCCATGGGATGTCATCAGCTATAACATCTATGCTTCCACAACAACAAAATTTCAAAGGAGCTTAGGTTACCGCGGATACGTAGAAGGCATAAAAAAAATGAAATCATGCGACAAGCCTTTTTTTATTTCAGAATGTACTTATTATGCCCCTTTACCAGGACGTGATCCCCGAGACCTCACCGCTTTCACATATGTGAAGAGCGAAAAGGAGCAGTCAGAAAAAACTTTGCAGGATATCGATGTGCTTGTTCAGACAGGCATATCGGGTTTTACCGTCATGCAGTGGCTGGACAACTGGAGCGTTTCTTCCCTCTATCCTTTTCTCAAGCCTGTTCTCAAGGAGCCGGCACGGAACAAGTTCATACACGATAATGTTGCTGTGGAATGGGGAGGTCTGCTCTCTCTGGATAACGATGTGAAAGGGAACCCCAGGCAGGTTTATTTTGATTTAAAAAAGGCCAACCAGGCGCTGCTGCTCAAGCCGGATTCAAAGGACATTTATGACAATGAGCTTCCTGTGAGTCTCTATATAGAGGATACGGTAGGATATGTCGCTCTTTTTATCGATGGGAGCAAGACAGGCGATATGGAAAGGACAAGCCCGCACTGGATAAAGCAAGATGTTCCGGTAAAGCATGAAGGAACGAAACCTGAAAGGCACACACTCGAGGTTTATATTTATGACACAAAAGGGGAGTTGATAAATACTCTCCAGCGGGATTTTTTTACGGGCAGTAAACGGACTCTTCCTCAGGTCTCTATTTCAGCCAGCTTGGATAAAATGGGATGGCCGACCTTTTTGATCAGGGTTGCCTATCCCGACGGGAGGCCTGTTCCGGATGCGGAAGTCACATGGGGTGCGCTCAACGCCCTGACGTGGGAGGAAGCCGAGGGAACAGTGGTTACGGATAATAAGGGAGAAGTTTCTTTTGTAAGTCCTCTTTATGGTGAGATCCTTTTAGCAGGAGCTGGATATCATTACAGGAACGGTGATTTTGAAAAAAACTGCTCGGATCTTCTCTATCTGTTTCAGTAGTCATGATAAAGGGAAATAAAAGAATTCTTTCTCTTCAACAATATATTTGAAAGAATCTATTC
>JAFGJP010000290.1 GCA_016929035.1 Candidatus Auribacterota bacterium
AAAAATCTTTGAAGAAAAAGGCATGTTTTTCAGCGGCATCAACCAGGAGCTGGGCCTTGTTGAGATAATGGAGCTGCCCGCTCACCCCTGTTTTATCGCATGCCAGTTTCATCCGGAATTCAGGTCCAAACCGGACAGCCCTCACCCTCTTTTTAAAAATTTTATTCAAGCCGCACTTGAACACAAGCAATCAAGCAGGAAAGAAAATCCATGAAAACACTTGAAAGATGCCTGAAAGAAAGCGAGCTTTTTTTTATTGCCGGCCCATGCGTTATTGAATCGGAAAAAACCTGCTTCACCGTAGCCGGCCAACTGAAAGACCTCACTGAAGAGCTGAACGTCACGATTATCTTCAAAAGCTCCTACGCAAAGGCTAACCGGACAAGCGGGCTCTCTTTCCGAGGCCCGGGGCTGATAAAGGGCCTTTCTGTTCTGAGAAAGGTCAAAGAAAGGTTCCTCCTGCCTGTTCTCACCGATGTCCATGAAAAGTCAGAGGTCGGCCCTGTGGCCGAAGTAGCGGACATCATCCAGATACCGGCCTTTCTCTGCAGGCAGACTGAGCTCATCGAAGCCTCGGCCAAGACCGGCAGGTGGGTCAATATCAAGAAAGGGCAGTTCATGGCGCCTGAAGACATGATCTTCGCCGCTGAAAAAGCTTTCCGCATGAAGAATAAGAAAGTCCTCATCACCGAAAGGGGCACGTCTTTCGGATACCACAACCTCGTCGTTGACTTCCGGGGTTTTTCTGTCATGAAAAAGTTCAACCTGCCCGTCATTTTCGATGCCACGCACAGTGTCCAGCTTCCCGGCGCAGAACAGGGCAAATCGTCCGGCCAGAGAGAGTTCATCAACATCCTTTCACGCTGCGCATGCGCGGGAGGCGCGGACGGCTTCTTTTTTGAAGTCCATCCCCGCCCTGTACTGGCGCTCTCAGACAGCGCGAACTCTCTTCCCCTGAAAGACCTGAAAAGAAACATCCAGGACCTGCTAAAAATAAAAAAAACGCTGAAATCCATTGAACGCCGATAAACTCCAGATCGTCTTTTCCGGACTTCTCCGCTCGCCGGCCAGCTGGGCCACCGTCTCAAGGCATCTTCTCTTCGAACTGAGCAAAATGCCCGCGAAGGTCAAGGTCATACCCAAAAGAGGCTTTCTGTATTCTCAAGATTTTCCTGTCATGGAAAGCATTGAGAAGATGGTTGATAACAGCATCGATCTTTCTGAGGCAGCGGCTCTTTGCTTTGATCACCCGTCTTTCTTCCCGTCTCTCCAAGGGAAAATCAAGGCCGCCCTTCTTGTTTACGAGACGTTCCCCCTGCCCGTGAGCTGGGTCCGCAATATCAACCGATACCTCGATCTTGTTTTTGTGCCGAACGAATTCAATCGAAAGCTTTTTGTCAAAAGCGGCGTCATTAAGGAAAAAATCCACGTTATCCCTTACGGCTATTCTCCCCGCCTGATCAATCAAAAAGGAAAGAACCTGTCGGGGAAAAAGGAGGAAACGCGTTTTCTCGCATCGGCGATGCCTCATAAGAGAAAAGGCGTCTCTTTTCTCGTCGGATCATTTTGCAGGGCCTTTTCGGCAAAGGACAATGTTTCTCTGACGATAAAAACGACCTACTGCCCGAAAACTATCAGGAAAAGGCTGCCATGGGAAACCCTTCCTGTTCAGGATACCATCAGGAGAATAAAAAAAAAGTTCTCTGCGCCACCCCGCATAACCTGCCTGGAAAAAACGCTGTCAGATGAAGAAATGTCCGGCTTTTATAAAAATTTTGACGTCTATGTCCAGCCGAGTTTTGCCGAAGGGTATGGCCTGGCTGTCCTTGAAGCCATGGCCAGCGGCCTTCCCTGCATCGTTACAGGCTACGGCGGACACATGGATTTTTGTACTCCAGAAAATGCCCTGCTTATTCCTTATGCCCTTCGTTACCGAAAGGGGATGGCTTACGATAAAGATCTGGCCAAAAGAAGGACTTTGGTGGCTGTTCCTGAAACGGACCATTTTGTTCTCCTCTTAAAGCAAAGCCACAAAGACCCGGTTCTGCTTCGCCGCCTGGCCATGAAGGCGGCAGGCGATGTTTCTCTTTTGACATGGGAAAATTCGGCTAAAAGACTCTGCCAAAAACTGCTTGAGGCTTTATAAAAATTCCGTGGACAAAAGAATACGGGAAAGATAAGATGTTCAAGAATTATCACAGCTGATAACGGCGAAGACATCCAGCTTATGATACCGATTAAAATCATGACACAGCCCGATGACTCGACCTGCGGGCCCACGTGCCTGCAGGCCGTTTACAATTTTTACGGCGACACGATCTCTCTTCAGAACGTCATTCATGAAGTCTCCTATCTTGAAGACGGTGGAACACTTGCCGTTTTTCTCGCCTGCCACGCTCTGAAAAGAGGATACCAGGCAAAGCTCTACACATATGACCTCAAGGTTTTTGATCCGACATGGTTCCTGCAAAAAAAGACATCGGTCAAAGAAAAGCTTCGGCTTCAGCTTCAGGCAAAAAAGGTCGGTAAGATCAAAAGGGCCACAAAAGCCTTTATCGAATTCATCGAGCTTGGAGGACAGCTTTTTTTTGAAAACCTGACGTCCGCTCTTCTTCGAACGTACTTTCAAAGAAAAATCCCGATCCTTGCAGGTCTCAGCGCGACTTATCTTTACCAGTCGGCAAGAGAAAAGACGCTGGAAAACCTGCGAAATGTCGTCGATGACATCGAAGGATCTCCTGTCGGGCACTTTGTGGTTCTTTGCGGATATGATGAAGTCAAAAAACATATCATCGTTGCAGACCCCTACAGGGAAAACCCCGTTTCAAAAAACAATAACTACTCCGTGAAAGTCGAGCGCCTCATCAATGCCATCCTTCTCGGGATCGTCACCTATGACGCCAATCTTCTGATCATTCAACCAGGAAAGAAGGATCATGCATAACATCATCGTAGTCAACAATCCCAAAAGATGGCACTTCCATATCGAAGGAGTCGAGGTCGTTTCTGCGAAAGCTTATCTCACGGACAATCATTACGCCGAAATCCAGCCGGCACGCATTTTCAACCTGTGCCGCTCTTACCGCTATCAGACAGCCGGGTACTATGTTTCTCTCCTGGCCGAAGCACGGGGGCAAAGGGTCTTTCCAGATGTCGCGACGATCCAGGACCTTCTTTCCCAGACAATCGTCCGCGTGATCTCAGGGGACATCGACGAACTTATCCAAAGAAGCCTCAAGGGCATCAAGTCGCGCGAATTCGTTCTCAGCATCTACTTTGGAAAAAATATCGCCAAAAAATACGAAAGGCTCTGCCAAAAGCTTTCCAACCTTTTTCAGGCGCCATTTTTAAGAGCTCGGTTTATTTATACAAAAAAGTGGGTCCTTCAATTCATTTCACCGATTCCCCTGAACGAAATACCGGAGAAACATCACCCGTACGTTCTTCTCTTTGCCAAAGAGTTTTTTTCAAGGAAAAAGTTCGCGCTCGCAAAAAGACAGAAGTACCTCTACGATCTCGCCATCCTTGTCAACCCGGAAGAAAAGGAGCCTCCCTCAGACAAAAAAGCGGTCCATAAGTTTATTGAAGCCAGCCGGTCGCTCGGCTTTTTTACAGAGATCATCACCAGAGAAGATTACAGCCGCATTCCTGAGTTCGACGCTCTTTTCATCCGGGAGACGACTTTCGTGGATCATTATACGTACCGCTTTTCAAGAAGAGCGTTCATGGAAGGTCTTGTTGTTATTGACGACCCTCTTTCCATTCTGCGATGCACCAATAAAGTCTACCTGACGGAAATGATGACAAAAACGAGGATACCCATTCCGAAAACAATTATCGTCCATAAGAACAACTGGGAGACCATTGAAAAAGATCTCGGCCTTCCCTGCGTTCTCAAGCAGCCGGACAGCTCGTTTTCTCTTGGCGTGAAAAAAATTGACAACCGTGAATCCCTCATGGCAGAAATCGATAACCTCCTTGATGATTCTGACCTTGTTATTGCCCAGGAATATATTCCGACAGATTTTGACTGGAGGATAGGGATCATCGATAAAACACCTCTCTATGCCTGCAAATACTTCATGGCAAAAGGGCACTGGCAGATCTACAACTGGACAAGCACAAAAAAATCCCATAACTACGGCGCCGTCGAAACGCTAATGATCGAAAGTGTTCCGGAAAAAGTCGTCAAAACAGCTCTCAAAGCGGCAAATTTTATCGGAGACGGTTTCTATGGCGTTGACATCAAGCAGATCGGCCAGAAAGTCTACGTGATCGAGATCAATGACAATCCCAGCATCGAATCCGGAGTGGAAGACGCCGTCTTAAAAGACAATCTCTACATGACCATCATGCAGACTTTTTTGAAGCGTCTGGAAAAAAAGGCGTAAAGACTATGTCTTCCCTGCATTTATTTGAAGCATACGGCATCGAGCTTGAGTACATGATCGTCCAGAAAGATGATCTTTCCGTCCTTCCTCTTTCGGATATCGTTCTTCAGGAAGCCGCCCATCATCTGACAACAGAAGTCGAGCTTGGAGAGATAGCGTGGTCGAATGAGTTCGTCCTGCATGTCATCGAGCTAAAGACAAACGGCCCCAGGACATCTCTTGACAGGCTCTCCTTTCTTTTTCACGAGCACATCAGAAAAATCAACTCCATTCTCGGACCTCACCGCGGCCGGCTTATTCCCACAGGCGCCCATCCTCTTATGGACCCGCATAAGGAGACCCGCCTGTGGCCTCATGAGTATAACCAAATCTATGAAACCTAT
>JAFGJP010000291.1 GCA_016929035.1 Candidatus Auribacterota bacterium
GTCAAAGTCATGCCGATCGAATACAAGCGCGTCATCGGAACAATGAAGTAAAAAATATCAAAAATCAAAGAGCAAAAATCAAAAATAAAGGAGCGCTGAAGCACAAATGATACAATAATAGAACGCTGATTCACCACACACGTGTGGCGAGTTCGCAGATTTGCAGGATTCTGTTTTTCGGAACTTTTGTTTCGAAAAAATATCTGCGTTAATCTGCGTCCTATTTACTGTAATATCGTGCGAAGCACACCATATTTTTGATATTTAATTTTTAATTTTTGATTTTACATTTTAAACGGAGTTTAAAATGCCTAAGGATCCGAAAAGTTTTTTGAAGATTCCGCGGACAAAGACAGAGTATCGCCCTGCTTGCGAGCGCGTGAAAGATTATCATCAGGTCTTTGTGATGCGCGATGACGAAAAATCACAGGAGCAGGCCCATCGCTGCATGGACTGTGGAACGCCTTTCTGCCATTGGGGCTGCCCTGTGGGTAACTATATCCCGGAGTGGAATGAGCTGATGTTCGAAGGAATGTGGGAAAAAGCATTTCATCTTCTGCATGCGACAAACAACCTCCCGGAAATAACAGGAAGAGTCTGCCCGGCACCGTGCGAATACTCCTGCGTGCTTGGCATCAATGACGATCCTGTGACCATAAGGGAAAACGAGCTGGCGATCATTGAGCATGCTTTCAGGCATGGTTTTATCAAGCCCTCTCCTCCGGAATCTCGAACAGGGAAAAAGGTGGCTGTCATAGGCTCAGGCCCTGCCGGCCTCGCTTGTGCCGATCAGCTCAATAAAGCCGGTCACAGCGTCACTCTTTTTGAGAAAGATAAAAAGATAGGGGGCATCCTCCGCTACGGCATTCCTGACTTTAAGCTGAAAAAATGGGTCCTGGACAGACGCCTGGAGATCCTTGAAAAGGAAGGAATAATTTTTCAAACGAATACTGATGCCGGCGAAGATATCTCAAAAGATGTTCTCTTAAAAGAATTTGATGCTGTTATTTTAACAGGCGGCTCCCGCACGCCGCGCGACTTGAATATTCCGGGCAGGAATTTAAAAGGAATATATTTTGCGATGGATTACCTCACTCAATCCAACCGCATGGTCTCAGGCGAAGGCGTCAAAGGGCAGGAGCTGATCGGCGCCTGGGGCAAGAAAGTCCTTGTCATCGGCGGCGGCGATACAGGAGCAGACTGTGTGGGAACAGCGCACCGTCAGGAAGCGGCCTGCGTTGTCCAGATAGAGATTCTGGAGCAGCCGTCTGAATGCCGCACAGACGATTTTCCCTGGCCCTATTACCCGATGCTTTTAAAAACATCTTCCAGCCATGAAGAAGGCGGTGAGCGTCACTGGGCAGTTCTTACTAAAAAATTTATCGGAGACAAAGACGGCCACGTAAAAAAACTTCATTGCGTCCGGGTGGAATTTGAAAAAGGCACATGTCCGCCAAAGATGAAGGAAAGAAGAGGCAGTGATTTTGAGATAGAAGCTGACCTTGTGATCCTTGCCATAGGATTTCTTCACCCGGAACATCCGGGCCTTCTGACAGATCTTGGAGTGGAATTTGATAACCAGGGCAACGTGAAGACAGATGAAAACTTCATAACTTCAAAAGATAAAGTCTTTGCAGCCGGTGATCTCCGCCGCGGACAATCCCTCATCGTCTGGGCCATCAGCGAGGGCAGAAAAGCTGCTTATCATGTGGATAAGTATCTGATGGGAAAGACGGATTTACCGATCATTTAACCATGAAGTTCATGGAGGACATGGAGTGGTTTCACGTGACCACGTTGGCACGGTAACGTGACTCACGTGGCGTGCGTTGCACGAACAGAAAATTTTTTTCTTCGTGGCCCTTCGTGGTTAATTATTATAATATTCGCGCTTTAGCGCTCCTTCAGCTGTTTTCAATTCCAAACTGGACTTCCAGGCGGAACGTGATCTTCCACTGCGGAACATGGCTTCCATTTTCATGCCTTGGCCAGTTGTATTCCGGCTCGATTTCATAAAAAATCCAGCGCCTGTAAAAACTGCGGCGGAACTGAAATCCGACATTATAGTTGGTGATGACAGACTCCGGGTCTGTTTCACCTGATGTTCCGACGCGGAATGAAATGGCATTTCTAGATGAGAGCTGCTGATAGTAAACAACGGCCGAGCCCCAGTCAAGTCCGCTGCTTTCTTCAGAATAGGTCCCTGATGTGCTCCACCTGACAAACTTCGTTGAGTTCATCAGGTATTCCAGGTCAAAACGGGTTGTCTCCCCCAGGCCGTCATCTTCATCCAAGAAAAGGGTCTGGGTAAACCTTGCGTTTGATTTTTCCGTAAGGGGATGCGTGTAGCGAAAGCGGCCCTTGATGTTGAGCCAAGCAACATCAATATGGAAATTTTTTTTAAAGAGATCGATCGCATTGAACCGCAGCTTTAAGTCTCTTGAATCATAATCAGCATCAACGATATCAGGCGGTTTGATCTCTGTCAGGTCATCTTCCCTTTCGCTTGTCAGGATCAGGCGAAACCTGTTTTCCAGCTTCGGCAGCTTGAAATCAAAATGGAATCGCCTTTTGAATTTAAAATCTTCTCCTTCTCTTAAAACAAAATCTCCCTTCCACCGGATAAAGGTTTCAGGGGGACTTTCTTCTTCAGACCGTTCTGTACCGAAAAAGTTATCAAACCATACAGCTGACCCTTGCACGCCATCTTCAACATAATCATGGATGCGGTCGAGCCAGTTTTTCTGAAACGCATTTTCTTCTGAATGTGTTTCGCTCTCTTCAGATACTTCTTCACAAAGAATATTTTCCGGAATAAAAAGGAAAATCAAAAGACAGGCTGGAACAAAAAAAAGTCTGAGAGAACTTTTTTGCTTTTTTATAAACATTTTTTACTTTTATTTTACATAATTTTGCATTTCGATTAAAGAGACAATCTGATGTATGCTTGGAAGGTATTCGGGCTAGCGATTTTTAACTCTTCTATCCACTTCTTCTGTCCACTCGTTTACAAGGCGGTCGAGGCCTTCAGTTGTCATGCCGTTTTCTTTTGTCGCATCATAAAGAGGCTTACCTGCGCCAACATAACATCTGGCAAACGGCCTTGGGATCATGTAATGGCACCAGGTGCTTTTTAAGATCCAGGCCCTGTCAGCACTTGTTGCAACAGGAATAATGGGATAGCCGGTTTTCTGCGAAAGGAAAAGAATGCCCGGCTTGGACTGATAAACAGGCCCTCTTGGTCCGTCGAGAGAAAACGCGGCGCTGTATCCTTCATCGACCTTTTTTTTCAAAGCAAGCATGGCTGATACGCCTTTTCTTTTGGCCGAGCCCATAACGGTTGCATAGCCGAACCACCTCA
>JAFGJP010000292.1 GCA_016929035.1 Candidatus Auribacterota bacterium
AATATCAAGACCAATCAGCTGAACTCGCACTGGTGGCTTTCCAATGAGGACAGGGAAATCACGGTTGTCGATATCAATACAATTGATATCATCCTTAATGCCAGGGACATCCTGACGGAAAACCTCAACTTTCAGTTCATGGTTCAAAATGCTCTGGATGAAGACAAGCTGATAGGAAGCGCCATGGACCCTGTCCATGCCGAGCAGATATATCCCCGGTATTATCAGGGTAAGGTCGTTTATCTGTGGTAAGATAAAGCCGGCTAAAGGCGGGTCTGCTTCTGAAGAAAAAGAATTAAGAGAAGACTTTACCACCTGATTTTTATAAAAACCGCATGATAATCATGCGGTTTTTATATTTTATGATTTCTGTCAGACCGGATTCAATAAGTGTAATAAATAGCTTTCTATTTCAGTTAATTTTTAGTAAAATAATTTTTAATAAATATTATCAAGAACAAAATAAAGTGGAGGAGGAACATGGTCAATAAATCATTTTCTTTAATTATTTTTATTCTTTCTTTTCTTGTTATAATCCCATCTTCAACCTATGCGCAGGATATCGGCGTGGAAACTTTTCTTTTCAATGAAATGGTTTTTGCCGAATCAACGACAAAACGCGATGAAAAGACCCAGGAATCTGCTCTGAACATCAAAGTCATAACGCGCGAAGAAATAGAAAACTACGGCCTGAGAACGGTAAAAGACCTTTTGATGTTCATTGAAAACGGTTTTGAGACTTTCAAAGGGCAGGACAGGGTTTACAATGTCCGCGGCATTATGGGTTATGCCAATGACAAGATAAAGTTCCTCATCGACGGCCAGGAATTCCCCATGATGCTGGGCCTGGGAGAGGGGGAAATGCCCGTCACCTTTGATGAGATTAAAAAAATAGAAATCGTTAAAGGGCCAAACACTTCGCTCTTTGGTTCTAATGCCACACAGGCGACCATAAACCTTATCCGTTACACTGGCGATGATTTTGTCGGCATCAAGACAGGGCTTGCTGTCGGCCGCTGGAGTCACAAAAGAGCTTATGTTCATTATGCAGAGAAACCAACAGAAGATCTGAATTACGATATATATTTCCTTACTTTTACTCAGGACGGGCCTAATGTGAATCATCGGGAATGGGGAACAGACAGCGATATTGAATTCTTCAAACATGATGTGACCAATCCTCTGCCTGATCATGAACTCATCGCTGCGGTCAATCATAAGAACATGAAAATGACTTATCGCCGCGTTGAATATAAACGAAACCGGGCTGACAATATTTACACACGAAATTATTCTGATGCCATGGCGGCAAAACTTAAGAGAGAAGGCATCCTGGGCAATGACAATCTTGATATGGAATTCGACATTGAGGCTTCCCATTTTGGGCAACAATATGACAATTATCATAACGACCCTTCTATCGGCTCTAACATTGAACATAAAGCGGAAAAGCGCCTCGAATGGGATCTTTCCTTTTCTTACAACCAGGAAGAGAACTGGGATCTTCTGGCCGGTATAGGCGGCAATTACTGGAGTGCGCAGGGAACAGAATGGGGACAGTATACTCAGACGACATCTCCGACCGATATCCCCTACTTTGTCCTCGCTCCAGACCTGACAAATGGCGTAGCCACACCGGAATGGTTTCCGTCATTTACAGAGATCAACGACCTTGCTGACTGGGAGCTCTGGGCTGACTGGAAATACAGATTCAATGAGCAGGCAAGCCTTGTTCTCGGCGGCCGCTATGTTTACGATTTTGAGCCGGGCGATCAGCTGAGAAGCAGTGATGCTGACCTGGCCAAGTTCAACACAGACAGAGAGCTTTTAAGAGACTTTTTCCCTAAAGCAGCTGTTATTTATTCTCCTAAAGAGAACATGTATATAAAATTCATCTATCAGGAAGCTTTCACAAGGCCCAATACTTTTGAGCAGTTTTCAGCATGGAACACCATAGCCATGAGAGGGACCCTTGTGCCAACGACTACAAAGACCTACGAACTTGTCCTTGACTGGGTCATCAACAACAACATGAAGACCCTTTTCAGTATATTTAAAACAGACTTTAAAGACTTTGTGAACTTTGCTTATACAGGCTCCGGCGGCTGGCCAGCAGTTGACGCTTCTCTGGGTCAGGTACGCGGTTTTATCAACGTCGGCGACAGGGAAATCCAGGGCGTCGAGGGCAACTTTGAGCTGAAATATGATAACTGGGGCGGTTTCATCAACTTCGGCTATCTTGATAAAAACAAGATAACAAACGTTGTTACAGGGCTAAGCGGTGCATCGGGCCTCATTGATAATACCGACAACAACAAGCAGTCTGCTCCGGAATGGGACGCCAGCATCGGCGCCTGGGTCAAGGTGATTGAAAACGTCACTCTTTCAACGCTCTATACGACTCATCAGAATGTCAAAAATAACGAGGACTTTGTTAACATTGTTGAACGCGATATCGACTCATGGGATATTATTCTCAATGCCAAGAATGTCGGCACAGAAAACCTTGACCTTCAGCTTCTCGTCAAGAATATACTGGACGCAGACGAGTATATCGGTTCAGCCATGGACCCGGGCCACAGAGAACTGCAGTGGCCAAGATACTTTGAAGGTAAAATCGTTTATTTATGGTAGAAAAAATTAGCCACGAATAAACACGACAGGCTGGTACGGAACGTACCAGCCTTTTTAATTTACAGCTTTATCCATTAAAAAAATCACGCAAAGAAGCCGATATAATCTATAGAACACATTTAGAGGAAGAAAGATATGGGTTTTATTTCTCCTGTCAAAACTAATGATGAATTTGAGCAGCCGCCGGAAAAAGAACCGGAAAATGTCAAGGAGGTTTACGGCACAGAAGCTGTCCATCCGGTGAGAGAGCAATCAGAAGAACAAAGACAAAAAGGCGGCCAAAAGCAACTCCAGAAAGAAAAAGAGGAAGCCAAGGACCACTTTGAAGAGCTGTCCCGCGCGGCCGAGACCGCTCACTTGACGCTTATGGAAAACAATTCCCCCTACCGCTTCTGCGTCTACCGTGAAAATGAAAACATCTTCATCGATATTGTTCTTCTCAACAAACAGGGGAAGATCGATAAGGTCATAAAGAAAAACATCACCCATGAAGAATTCCACAAAATCCTCCAGGATATCAGCCTGAAAGAAGGACTCTTTTTTGACGCGAAATTCTGATTGCCAAAAAGGAGTGCTGTGCACGGATATTTAATAAATAAAGAAAGTTAATATTGTTTAGTAGTAAACAGCTTAGGTATAAAATAATCGAGGTGGGTTAGTTTTCTTCCGGGATTTTCTCTTTAAGCTTACTGATAAGTTCGTTCAGAAT
>JAFGJP010000293.1 GCA_016929035.1 Candidatus Auribacterota bacterium
AGATCCCTTTCACAGGGCGCGGGGAAAGCTTTTTGAAAGACATTCTGTAAAATTTGAAACTAAAAGTTAAAAATGAAAAATAAACAAAGAGCGCTGCGCTGGGTTCCGGATACACGATGCAGGATACAGGCTAAAAAGCAAGCAGAAGAAAAGAAAAAATAGACTCAAAACCCAAGACTCAGGACTCAAGACAAACAGAAGAAGATGGGAAAAAGAGGATATCAGGGTATCAGAAAGTCAGGGTGTGGATATCAGGAAACCAAAGCATCAGGAGGAAAGAAAAAGAAAACAGAAGATAGAAAAAAGATTGCTTCGTCGTCCACCTTAAGAAAAACTCCTTGCGATGACGAGATAAAACAGACTTAACGATTTAAACATTATTCAAAAGGGACGATTATGAAAGTAAAAGAGCCATACATGGAAAAAAGTGTGAGAGTTATAAGAAAAATGCTTGGCCGAGTGAAGCCGGCTTTCTATGTTATTTCCGGTTCAGGACAAAAAAAAGTATCTGAATTTTTTGAAACGCTTCAAACGGTCCCTTTTTCCCGCCTGAGCGGTTTTTCTTCTCCAACAGTGAAGGGACATTCAGGCAAGCTCAGCCTCTGCACATTTGAAAAAACGCATTTTCTTGTTCAGTGCGGAAGAAACCACCTTTATGAAAAAGGAAAAATGGATGATGTTATTTTTCCGGTCAAAGTCGCGAAAAAGCTGGGTATACCAAGAATTCTTTTCCTCAACTCGGCCGGAGCCGTAAAGAAGGAACTTCAGACAGGAGACGTTGTCATCATAACCGATCATATCAATTTCATGTTTCAAAACCCTCTTTTTGCGAGGTCTTCCATAAAGATAGGGAATTGTTTTGTCAGTATGCGACCGTCTTATGAAAGCGACTTTATCCGGTTTCTTCGGAAAAGAAAAAAAGGATATTTCAAGTTTGGCGTCTATGCCGGGGTCACAGGACCGTCCTATGAAACAAAGGCAGAGCTTGACTTTTTGGAGAAAGCTGGAGCGGACGTGGTCGGGATGTCCACGGTTATGGAAGCGATCTATGCCCGATATCTCGGCCTGAAGATTTCAGGAGCATCGCTTGTCGCCAACGCAAGGAAAAGCAGCACAAGCCATGATGAAGTTATCAGGACAGCGAATCGTTCTCTTAAAAAAATAAGTGAAATCATCAAGCTGTTTGTTAAATTTCTTAATAGATAACAATTTTTTTGTACATCTATAAATATTTATATATAGGTAAAATATGACTTTATTATTTTAACATAACCTTTTAATCAAATTGACAAAAAGTTAATAATAGGTTATAATATTTTATAATATGTAGACATGACAAAGAGAACAATTTTACTGCTGTTTTTTTTTGCTTTATGGTGCAACCGCTTGCATATCTGCATGAAATAAAGGGGGTTAAGAGATGTTGGTAAAAAGGTCGCTGAGTATTTTTCTGATGGCTCTTTTGTTTTTTTCCGGAGCAGAACTTATCGCTTTTTCAAGCGATACGGAAACCGTAGCGGAAGAGTTTTCTGATACTCCGCTGGAAGTAGTGACAAAGGAGCCGAGAAAAAGAAGTAAGATGGTTAAAGAGCCCGTTGAGATGCCATTTTATGTTTTTAACAATGCCATTTACCCTCCGGTGAAAAATTTTGCCCCATCCGGGTACATGGGCGATATTCCTGATCTGAAGCTCACAGGGTCTTATGCTGTTGTTATGCAGGAAGGCTACCCTGCGCTCAAAATCACCTATATGACCACAGGCCCTTCTGGCTGGGCCGGCATCATGTGGCAGAACCCTCCGAACAACTGGGGCGAGCTTGACGGCGGCTATAACCTGACGAGGGCGAACTACTTGACGTTTTGGGCCAAGGGCGAACAGGGCGGTGAAACTGTAGAATTCAAAATCGGCGGCACGCTTTCCAACTATCCGGATTCCGCCAGCATCACGACAGGGGATCTCATTCTTTCTGACATGTGGACAGAATACACGATCGATCTCAGAGATACGGAACTTCATTACATCAGCGCTGGATTTGGTCTTGTGATCAAGCAGGAAAATAATCCGGAAGGATGTATTTTTTATATTGATGATATTAAGTATGATGAATAAAAAAAACACAGGTTTTTCTGCTTCTGGAGGAAAGACTCTGGCGTGTCTTTTCCTTGGCTCATGTCTTATGTTTGCAGGATGTGAGACATCCATGGCGCCTCGAAAAGACGACAGGGGGAAAGAAGCTTTTGTTTCAGCGCCTCAGGTGGCTTTTCAGCCTGAAAAAGTTAAAAAAGATATCGAAGAATTTATTGAAAGCTGCACAGCAGAGAATGGTCTTATTGCAAGTTTTTCTAACTCCTCTCCTTATTTTTTCGGCATGGATACGGGCCTTTTTCATACCTGTTATTACGGAAAAATGGGGTATCTTGAAGACCAGGTTTTTACCTACGACATCGCGCTTGCTGTTATCGGGCTTCTTCTTCTCGGCAAGAGAGAAGAAGCAGAACAGATACTTGATGTTTTTGAAGAAGAGTTTTATCTGAAAAAAAACGGGCGGAAAGGTTTTTTTAATTCCTACGCTCTTACAAGCAGGATTCCTGTCCAGGAGCTTCATCTTGGATCAGACGGCGACCGCATTCATGCCGGGCCTACTCTGTGGGTGGCTATCGCTGCTCTCAATCATACCAAAATCGTCAGAAACACCCGCTACCTTGGATTTGTCCTGGACGCTCTCGACTGGTGCCGGACGGAACTCACATACTTCCGTTTTCCTGATGGGGAGCGTGGTGGCGTTTCGATGGGATTCGGATGGGGGCCTGAGTGGTCAAAGATCTTTTCCACAGAGCACAATATCGACTACTTTGCCGTCCTGCGGATGCTGGATGAAATTTATGAGGAGTCACCTGATGAAGTCCGCGCTATCTTCAAAGAGAAAAATATTGATCAAGCATGGCTTCGGGATGAGATGAAACACATAGGCCGCTGGCTTTATCAGATCGTCTTTGACAAGGAATACTATTGCTTTATTGCCGGAGTGAATGAATTTGGAGTAGATCGGCTGAAGATTCTCGACGGCAGCAGCTGGGGGCTTGGAGGCGTGGGCCCGGAAAATTTTGAAAAGTGGGGCATAGATCTCGACCGACTGATCAAAAGCACGGAATCTTACTTCTGCTCAACATATGAGCTTCCTAACGGGAAGATCATCAAGGGCTTTGATTTCACCGATGCAGAGGGAACAGGGTACTCGCGCGATCCTCTTGTCTGGTTTGAAGGCACCGGCCAGATGATCATCGCCTACAATGAACTTTCCAGCTACTATAAGAAAAAAGGATATCTCGAGAGAGCGAACAGGTACAGAAGCAAAGCGATAAGCTACACAAACGACATATTCGCCTTTTCGTATTACTACGAGCTTGACGGCGCTCTTCCTTACATGGCCATTCTTTTAAAAGAAAAACAGGTCGTCAAAACCCTGAAATATGAATGGGAGATACCACGGGGCCGCGGAGGAGAGTGGGTCAGGTCGGTTTCATCGACCATGTGGTTCCTTTATGCTGTCAGCGATTTCTATAATTCAATGAAATGGAGCCTGGACTGAAAAGAGATGCAGGATACAGGATGCAAGAAAAAGGATAAAAAGCAGAAGAGGATGCAAAAAGAGGATATCAGGGTGTGAGTGTCAGGAGACCAGGATATCGGGGAAAAAAGCAGAAAGTCATAACAAGATATTAGCCGCGAAGTTACGCGAAGAAGAGAAAAGCTTTTAAGTGTTGAGTGAAAAGAAGAAGAAAGATACAAAGATAAAAAGGAAGACAGACATAAGCCTTGTCATGAGCTGTTCGGAGTTCATGGAAGCAAGATACAGCGTGAAAAGAGAGAACATCTCATAGAAATGGAAAAACAGAAAATTTTTTTAATGCAGGAGTTTCGTTTATGAAAGCAAAAAACATTATTCTTTGCCTGGCCATGGCGGTTCTGATCGTTTCGCCGGCCTTTGCCCAGGAGCTCTCATTTCCATTTTACGTCTACTGTGATGCCACATCCCCGCTGAACCACGGTGCTCCCTCAGGCTGGATGGGAGATTTCCGGGACGTCATCATCAACCTCAACTGCAAAGAAAGTCCCAAGGACGGCGACAGCTGCATAGAGATCACTTATACGGCCGAAGGGTCAAAATACGCCTACTGGGCAGGCATGTTCTGGCAGAACCCGGCCAATAACGCCGGATATATTGACGGCGGCATTGATCTCACAGGAGCAAGGAAACTGACGTTTTGGGCCAGAGGAAAAGAAGGCGGAGAGGTGATCGATGCCTTCAAGCTGGGCGGAACACTCGGAGCCTACCCGGATACAGACAGCATCGGCATTTATGACGTCATGCTTTCAAGCGAGTGGACACAGTATGAAATCGATTTGACGGGTTGCGATCTCACATATATATCCGGAGTATTCTGCTGGGTGGCCAACCGGTATGCAAACCCGGAGGGGTTTAAGATTTATATTGATGAAATCAGGATTGAAAAATAACCATTACAGGAGTTGATAAAAATGGCAGTGACACTTAAAGAAATAGCGAGAATTGCGGACGTCAA
>JAFGJP010000294.1 GCA_016929035.1 Candidatus Auribacterota bacterium
AAAAGCCTTTTGTCTCTCCCTTTTTCAGGTGAGAGATTCAGCTGACCCTGATGAAGCTGCTCAGCACTTGTCTTCATAATTCCCTTTGGTTATAACGCAGATTTCCGCAGATACAATCTATCAATACCTGATGCATGATACAAGATATCGTAGACCCGCCAACGCTTTGTGGCGGACACGATATTCGATAAAAAATTTTCTTATTCTCTTCATTCAACTTTCTTTTATCTACTATCCTGCATCCTGCATCGTCTATAGTTAAAAGTCCACAGTCCGCAGTCTATGAATTTATTTATCTCTTTTTCTTTTTTCCTGATCTTCCGATATCCTGATACCCTGATATTCTGTATCCTGTATCTTACATCTTATATCTACTTTCTTTTTCTATCTTCTATTCTCTTTTTTTGTATATCCGCGACTATCTGCGTTAGATCCTCCGGTCAAGCCGGAGGATGACATCTGCGAATATCTGCGTTTTACGCTTCTCCCTCTTTATCTTCCATATACGTATCGACAACACTTTTATCCCAAAGCCTGACTCCTGACCGGTGCGCGCCACGGGCAATAGCATGGGCTGCCACAGGTGCTGTGAGAATAAGAAAAATGATACACATAAGTGCCTTGAAGCCAGCTGCTGTCAGGCCATCACTAAGGGTCATGACAAACGTTCCAAAAAGAATACTGCATGTTCCCAGGGTCACGCTCTTTGTCGCCGCCTGAAGCCGGTTATACACATCCGGAAGCCGGACAAGCCCGAGACAGCCGAAAAAATCGAACGCCAGGCCCACGCTGATAAATATCATTCCTAAAATTTCTATAACATTCTTAAACATTTCATTCCCTATCCATACTTTTTCGATCCACGTCAATCTGCGTTCTTTTTATTCGCGACCATCCGCGTTTTTCCTATCCGCGATAATCTGCGTTTACTCATCAAAGCCTCTTCCTTCCAAATATTTTGAAAGGGCTAACGTACTGATAAAACTCTGCAGCGCCCAGGCAATTCCAATATCCAGGTACCATGAGCGTCTTGTAGTAATTGTGAGTAACGCGCACAGGCCAACAATCATGATACCCAAAATGTCAACAGCAACTATTCTATCCGCTCCTGTAGGCCCCTTACCCACACGAAAGAGGCACAGCACACAGCAGAGAATAATGATAAAAAGCCCCCGGCTGTAAAACTCCACGTAGGGCAATTCATGATAAAAAAGGAACGGGAGCGGCTGAAGCAGAATATAAGCCGTGATGGCTGCAATAAGCACAAACCCGATAATCCAGCGTACCCTTTTCACTTTTTTCTCCTTACTCAAAAACTTTCTTTAAAATTTTTTCGAATCTCCGTACGATAATACGCGTGGCTTCTTCGACATCTTTTGTTTTGACGTCTATCCAGTGGATATAGAGAACACCTTTTTCCCTGTCAATATCAACGCTCATAGTTCCGGGTGTCAGCGTAATCGAATTCGCCAGAAACGTTAATGCTGTATCTGTTTCAAGCTGAGTCTTGACCTTGATAATCCCCGGATTGATGGGAAGACCAGGGTGAATCACTCTGTAAGCAACATCAATGTTGGCCTTGAAGCATTCCCAGAGAAAAACCGGGATATAGTGAAAAATAAAATACCAGTATCTCATAGGATGCTTGAGCGTATGCGGCCTGGCAATAAAAAGATCTCCTGTCAGAAAAGCGACCAGCATTGCTACCGGAATCCCGATAACGATGTGCTGCCAATCTGGAACCCAAGTTAAAAGTGACCAGACAACATACGCAAAAATAAATAAAACTATTCGACTTTTCATCTTATTTCATCTCTTGAAAAGCAATAATGGCATATTTCTTTCCCGCGAGAAGAATGTTTGTCGCCTGCTGGAGAAACATATCCTTGTAAGCGGAAAAACAAAGAATCCCTCCCACAATACAGATAAAAGCCAACGTTATCATAGAAACTTTCATAAAAAATGGAACTTCTTTTATTTCTTTCCATCTTTCATGAAGCGATCCCATAAAGGCATACTTCATCACTTTCATGAAAGAAGCCAGCGTGAGAAGGCTGGCGAGAACTGCCCAGAAGGCATAGCCATACCGTCCAGCCTCAACAGCAGCCATAATGATCACCAGCTTGCTCCAGAAGCCGTTGAAAGGGGGTATGCCTGCAATTGACATCGAGGCCACAAGGCTTGTTCCGCCTGTGACGGGCATCCGTTTTCCAAGGCCACCCATCTGCTGCAGATTACGTGTGCCTGCTGCATATTCTACAGCTCCTGAATTTAAAAAGAGAAGGGACTTAAATATAGAATGATTAAACAGATGGAAAAGACCTCCAAAAATTCCCAGCGGCGTTCCAAGCCCGATTCCCAGGATGACATAACCGATCTGGCTAATTGAATGATAAGCCAGAAGCCGCTTCAGATCCCACTGGCCAATAGCCAAAAAAACACCGATCACCATGGATAGTACTCCGATGAACAGGAATATTTCTGAAATCATGCTTGTTAATCCTATAACGTTAAAGAAGATCCGGCAAAGCGCATAGACTCCGAGCGACTTGATAAGAACACCGGAAAGCATAGCAGAAATTGGAGCAGGTGCTGACGGATGCGCGTCAGGAAGCCATGCGTGGAATGGAACAAGGGCAGCTTTGAGTCCGAATCCCATAATAAAAAGGACGCTCACCATAAGAGTGATGTTGGAATTACAAGTGCCCTCAAGACAACGGGACATGTCCGCCATATTCAGAGTGGACGTACAGCTATAGAGAAGGACGATGCCGAAAAGAATAAAAAGTGACCCCACCGTACTCATAACCGCATACTTAAAAGCCGCTTCCAGCTCATGCTTCTCTGTACCAAAGGCCACCAGGGCATAGCTGGCCACTGAGGCGATTTCCAAAAACACAAACAGATTAAAAAGATCACCTGTTATAATTACCCCGTTCATCCCGGCCAGCATGAGGAAGAATAACGTATAAAACTTCCACTTGGATGTATACTGATTCATATAGCTTGTAGAATAAACAGCAATAAGGAAAGCTACGATATTGACTGTCACAAGCATAAAAGCAGAAAGCCCGTCCAGAACCATGCTTATACCGACAGGGGGCTTCCAGCTCCCGACACTGTAAACATAAGTTCCTGAAAGATTCACAAAACACACGGCAAAAAGCGATAAAACAAAAAGCGAAAATGTTGTCATAAAACCAAAAATATCCGGGAGAGCCCTGACTTTTTTACCCAATAAAGATAAAAGAAAAGCCGCACCGAGAGGGATGACAACGAAAAGAGGTATAATATGTGGTAACAGCGTCATCCTTTTAGCTCCCTGATCTGTGTAATATCAAATGTTCCGTACTTTTCATAAATCCTCATAGCAATGGCAACCAGTAAAGCTGTTGTTGCCAGCCCGATTACGATAGATGTCAGAACAAGCGCATGTGGCAGGGGATCGACCATGTTAAGAATCTCTGCTTCAGCAGAATAAATCGGAGCCCGTCCTTCTATGCGGTAAGCAGACAGGATAAAAAACAGATTAACGGCATACTCAGTAATAATAATCCCCACAATAATTTTAATAATATTCCGCTTCCTGAGAATACAGTAAATCCCCAAGCAGAAAAGAATAAAACTTAGCAGATATATTATCATATATTTAACTCCTTCATGTCGCCCATCATGCACCTGAATATTTCAAATTAATCATTCTTTTTTATCCGTATCAAGATCAAGAAGAACCAAGGCCACAAATATAGCAAAAATCCCAGCTCCGACTTTCATGCAGATCGCTATGTTGCACAAAGGAATGATGCCTGCACTGAAAAGCCTGAAAGGTTCTCCTTTACTGATAACGTTCAGAAAAAAATAACCACCGGAGAATCCCAAAACAGCTATACCCAAGAAAAAAAGAGCTCCAAAACTTTCAAAAAGAGACATCATGTTCTTTGACATTCTCTTGAAAGCGACCCCTTTCCCGAAAGCTAGCATGAGGTGGATGAAAGAGAGCGTAATAATAACTCCCCCTGCAAATCCTCCGCCGGGAGACACATGACCATGAAGCACAATATATATGCCATAAAGAAGAATCAGCCCCACTGTCAGCCGGGTGATCGTCTTGACGATCAATGACATCCCTTTGTCGTGTTCCTTACTCATCTGACTCCTCGTCTGGCATATCTACCTTTTTTCGCCCTATCTTTCTTACAATAGTCAAAACCGCAATGACAGCAGTGAAGAGTATGGTTGCTTCTCCGAGAGTGTCATAAGCCCGGAAATCGAGGATAACAGATGTCACCAAGTTCGTTGATCCTGTCAGGGCCTTTCCATGTTCTATGTATGTTCTTGCGACTCTCATCAGTGGAAAACCAAACTCAGGCAAATCTTTAAAGCACTTTACGGCTACAAGAAAAAAAACAATCATGAAAACAGATGTTATAAATGTATTAAAGACCCATCGTCCTGTTGTTGAAAAGGGAAGGTCTTTTCTTAATGTGGCCCGGATAAGGATAATCAGGCACAAGATCTCTACAACAAGCTGAGTGATAGCCACATCAGGAGCTTTCAGAATAAGAAAGACTATGGAAAGCCCCAAGCCGACTGCTCCAACAGCGATCACAGATGAAAGCATATCTTTGACCTCGATAGCGATAATCGCTCCGACAATCATGAATATCAGTAATATGTAAAGCCCCATCATATTTTTACCTCAGCAATATTAAAAAGAGAAGCCCCATCCCCAGCAGGCACCATGTAAGATACGTGGGCAGGATTCCGTTATGGAGATAGCGAAGTATACTGTTAAATCCAAAAGTCATTTTCGTCCCCACCTCATAAATATCAAAAGCTTTTTTATCGGCCATCCTGTAAATTTTTTCCAGACCTCCCATCTTCTGGATAGAATTATAGAAATCCGTTCCGGAAAGCCTCATGTCCGGATGCTTTTCAA
>JAFGJP010000295.1 GCA_016929035.1 Candidatus Auribacterota bacterium
GGTCTTTCAATATATTGACAGCCATCCAAAGTACAGCAAGACCGTCAAAAGCATGGCGAAGGTCATTTCGCTTGTCGAGAGCCGCTGTCACCACTTCTGGCGGTGTGGCGTACATGGCTCTGCCAGCCACAATTACTTTCCTCTCAGAGAAAAAAACAGGCAGGGCGGCTTTGGGATCATGCAGCTGACGTCTCGAGAATTTTTATCAAGAGAAACTATCTGGAGCTGGAAGAAAAATGTTGATATGTCGCTTTCCTATATCAGCCGATGCTATGAAATAGGAAAAGATCATCTTTCCAGACACCCTGAGGGTGTTACAGAAAAAATGATTGTCCTGGAGACCTATAACCGCTATAACGGAGGGCTCTTCAGCCGCTACTACTGGTGGAATGACGGCACCAGGCCGGGTCTGTCAAAAGGCTGGATCAAGTTCGGCTATATCCCTTCCGGAATCGAGAACAAAGGCTACAGGGACTACAACGGCGACGGGAAAGCTGATCCGGACGGGAATCCCTGGAACATTCCGCCGAAAAAAGACAGCGGGAAGATCATCGATGGCCCGAATAAGGCTGTCAACAGAGCCGCTTTTTATGCAGACCGGGCTCTATCGTTTGGAAAGATATAAGAGGGTTCCTGCAACACCTATTCGGCTTTAAAGATAAGTGTCTTGAGGATTTTATCAATCTCATTGATCTCATAAGGCTTGACAACCGCAGAGAGGAACCCGTATTTTTTATAATCGAGTATAGCCGGGTCTGTTGAGTATCCGCTGGATAGAATGACTTTTGCCTGTGAATCGATTTGAAGAAGCTTTTTGATCGTTGCCTTTCCACCCATGCCTCCGGGAACAGTAAGATCCATGATAACAGCGTCATAAGGGCGTCCTGTATTCAGCGCTTCCTCGTAAAGCTCTAGGGCTTCCTGCCCGTCTTTGCACGTGCTTGTTTCAAAGCCAAGAAAGGTCAGCAAGCGGCTCACGCTTTTTAAAACAATTTCGTCATCATCCATAACAAGGATCTTTCCCTTTCCGCCCAGAGGCAGAGGCTCCTCAGCTTTTTCCAGAGCAACAGGTTTTCTGGAGGCCGGCAGGTAGATGTGAAACGTTGTTCCTCGTCCTATCCGGGATTCAACATCGATGAATCCGTCGTGATTTTTTATGATGTAGTACGATGTTGTAAGCCCAAGGCCGCTCCCGGTGTCCTTTGTCGTAAAGTAAGGATCAAAAATCTTTTTGATCTGCTTTTCCTCTATACCGGGCCCCTTGTCCGAAAGGCTGATCTTTACATATTTTCCCTGTCTGAGAGGGAGAGAGATCAGTCCGTCCATGGCGACGTTTTCGGCATGAAGCTTGATTTCTCCGCCTTCAGGCATAGCCTGAACCGCGTTGATGATCAGGTTGTTAATAACCTGGCTTATCTGGACAGAGTCGATTTCCACGGTCCACAGGTCGTCGGGAAGAGAAAACTGACACGTCACCTGCGAGCCCCTCAGGGCAAAGGAAGCAGATTCTTCCAGCAAGGGCTTGACGGAAGTAATCTTTTTTACCGGAACGCTGCCTCTTGAAAAGGAAAGAAGCTGCTGAGTAAGACTTTTTGCCTGCCTGGCGGCATTTTCAGCGTCTGAAATGATCTGATAGACTTCTTCATCCAGATGCATATGCATCCGGACAAGAGAAACATTGGCCAGGATGGCTGTCAGGATGTTGTTGAAGTCATGGGCAATGCCGCCGGCAAGGATTCCAATGGATTCCAGCCTTTGGGCATGCTGCATCTGGGATTCGTGTTTTCTCTGCTCCTTCTCTGCCTTTTTTCTTTCCGTGATGTCGCGGGCAATAAGGACAATACCCGTTACCTTGCCCGATTCGTTTTCCATCAGCGAGCTCGAAAGCAGCATGGGTATGGAAAGACCGTTTTTTGTTCTGTAAAGCACTTCCTGGTTGCTGAGAGGGCCCTCAAGAAGAATTTTTTTGAAAGAGTCGTCTCTGGAAAGAAGCTTTTCTTCCAGGATCGTTTCCAGTGGGGTATTCATCAGTTCATCAGGAGCGTACTGGAGAAGTTCAGCTGTCGCTCTATTGATGGTCTGAATATTGAAATCCGGGCCAATGACGATCAGCGTGTCGGTCATGGACCTCATGATGTTGTCCGTGTAGTTCTTGGCAGAGACAAGACGGCTTTTTGATTCATCGAGCTCACGGGCCATATGGGAAAAGCTTTCGGCGAGATCGCCGAACTCATCTCTGGAACGGATGTCGACCTTAGGCCGCATTTCACCTTTGCCGATATCTTCGAAAGCTTTTTTAAGGATCGTCAGGGGACTGGCAATAGAACGGGAAATAATAAGGTCAATGAGCGAAGCGAGAATGAGAATAACAGCTGTTGTAAAAATAAGAATATCCCTTAAATCAATGACAGGCTTAAAGATTTCCTGAGTATCATAATGGATAAGAAGGATCCAGTCGAATCCACTGAAGTCCCTGAAACCCTGGGAACGGGCAAAAGCGATAAGGCGTTCTCCATCTTTTTTGTACCCTTGTCGTTCGATGTTTTCTTTGTACGAAAAATATCCCGATTTTTTTTGTGCTTTCAGTTCCAGGCTTTTTTTGAAGTCTGAAGGAATATCCTTGTAAAATTCAAAAGGATGAGTTGAGAAAAGGAGCTTTCCGTTGCTTGTGACAAGAGAGCACTCGAACGATTGATAGTTTTGGCTTTCAGCGGTTTCAGTAATGATGCCAAAGGACTGACTGATGTCTTTTACGACCTTGATGACGCCGAGAAAGCTTCCGTCAAGGTCTTCGACCCTCACCGCGAAATCTGTAGAGTATACCCCTGCGCTTCTGTCGAACTTGACGTCTTCGACGTAGAGGCCGTTTTTTTTCGCCATCTTCCACCATTTTTCATCATCCTGCTTGTAGTCTTCTGTCAATCCGGTCAGGGCGATGGTGGCGCCGTACCTATTGCTGACGATGATCTCAGCCAGGACAGGATAGCCGTACTTTTCTTCAAAAAATCTGATCTTACTGGTCAGCTCTCTGGAGAGCCGGTTTCCGATGAGCTGCTGATAAAGAGGGTTGAGATCGTTTTTCTTGTAAAATAACCATTCCAGATTTGTTTCGATAACGCTTTTTTCGGGATTATCCATGCGATCGAACTCTTCATTGGAATCCCTGAGAACCTCCAGGAGCAGAAGGTCCCGGGAGTACTGCTGGAAGAGCTCGATCTTTGAATAAATGTTCCTGTCGACGTTTTCGATGATTTTCGTTGAAAGAGCGGCCGAGTTTTTTCCAATGGATTCTTCCAGGGCTTTTTGCGCGGAAATAGATGAAAAATATCCCACAGCGCTGATAAGAAGGGCAATGGCCAGATATCCCAGAAATAGCTTTTTTCCGATCTTCATGTGTTTTGTCTGAAAGAAATTTTATGTCTGCCATTATTTTATGTGAAGGGACGAAAAAAGAAAAGGTTTAAAGACTCTA
>JAFGJP010000296.1 GCA_016929035.1 Candidatus Auribacterota bacterium
AAGACGTATAATAACGTTATTGAGATATTTGAAGAAGTTGAAGACATTAAAAAGAAAGTGATGAGGATCGTTACAGACTCAACACCTGTGGATGGGCCCAAGGATCCGGATAAATGTAATCTTTTTGCCCTTTATCGGCTTGTAGCCATGGAAAAGGATTTCAAGCACGTCGAGTCGCTTTACAGGAACGGGGGGCTTAGCTACAAGGACATGAAAAGCTGGCTTATCGACGGCATAGCTCATTATTTCTATCCCTACAGAAACAAAAGGAAAGAGATAGCCAAAAACAGGGATTATGTTTTTGAGGTTCTTCAAAAAGGGGCTGAGCGAGCGCGCAGTATAGCTTCTCAAACATTGAAAGAAGTCAGGCAAAAAATCGGAATAGATTAATAAAACTCGAAATACGAAATTCGAAACAAAAAGAAAAATTAATAAAGAAAAAATGAAGAAAAGTAAAATACTTGAAAATCAAAATATTATGTAAAAAACTAGTGAATTGGTTAATTTTCGACATTCGGATTTCGAATTTTTAACCCGGAGGGTTGTCATGGATGAGATTTTAGAAATACTTCAGAACAATGCTAAAGCTGATTCAAAAGATATGGCCAAACAGCTTAATCTTCCCGAGCAAGAGGTTAAGAAAAGAATTATGGAATATGAAAAAAAAGGCGTTATTATCAAATATAAGGCGATCATTAATAAAGAACTTCTGACAGATGAAATTCAGGATGTGACAGCTCTTATCGAGGTCAAGGTCACACCCCAGAAGGATAAAGGCTTTGATTCGATTGCCGAAAGGATTTACCGGTTTCCTGAGGTGGTATCCTGCTATCTTCTTTCAGGCGGATATGATCTTCTTGTCATTGTCCGGGGGCCGGATCTCAAAACGGTTTCAAGCTTTGTTTCAGAAAAGCTCGCCCCTATGGAGAATATCAACGGGACAGTAACGCATTTTATTTTAAAGAAATATAAGGATGATGGAGATATTCTGATATCTCAGCATCCTAAAGATACAAGACCGGCGGTGTCGGCGTGATCCGTTTAGCCCGTTAGGTCGGTTGAGTCGGTTTGGTCCGTAAAAAGTATGTTTTAAAAAGCTGGGCTGACAACACGAAAAGAAACTTATATTAAGGTTGGACTATGAAAAAAAATAAATATGATTTATCGAAAATGATTGAGGCGTTACCACCATCCGGCATAAGGGAGTTTTTTGACCTTGTTCTGACGATGGATGACGTTGTCTCTCTGGGTGTTGGGGAGCCCGATTTCCCCACGCCGTGGCACATATGCGAATCGGCCATATTCAGCATTGAGCAGGGATTGACAAGTTATACGTCGAACAAGGGTATGCTTGATTTGAGAAGTAAAATTGCTCATAAAATCCAGAAGAAGTGCGGTGTTGCTTATGATCCTGAAGAAGAAGTCCTCATAACCGTTGGGGTCAGTGAAGCGATGGATGTTGTTTTGCGCGCCATCCTTAATCCGGGCGACAGGGTGGCTGTCATCAAGCCGTCTTATGTGTCTTATTCCCCCTGCGTGATCATGGCCGGTGGCGTGCCTGTTGAAATCGAGTGTTTTCCTGAGAACGGGTTCAAGCTGGACCCATCTGATCTTGAAAAAGAGTGCAAGAAAGGACTTAAAGCGCTTCTTTTGAACTATCCCTGCAATCCGACAGGCGTATCTTATACTGAAGAGGAGCTGAAGACGATAGCCCAGATAATAAAAAATTATCATCTGCTGACTTTATCAGATGAGATATATGATTCCCTGACCTATGATTTCGAGCACACGCCGCTTCTCTCGTTTCCTGATATGAAGGAGCTTGTCATTTACCTGAACGGTTTTTCAAAAGGCTATGCCATGACCGGCTGGCGGATCGGTTATGTGGCTGCTCCGAGAGAGATCACAGGCCTGGCGAACAAAATACACCAGTATACGATGCTTTGCGCTCCGATTATGGGCCAGTTTGCCGCTGTTGAAGCTCTGAGAAACGGGGAATCGGAAGTTGAGGTGATGAAAAAAGAGTATAAAAGGCGAAGGAATTTTCTTGTCAGCAGGCTCAACGAAATGGGATTAAAGACGTTTATGCCCAGCGGAGCTTTTTATACGTATTCTCAGATCAGCAGCACAAAACTCCACGCAAAAGTTTTTGCGAAAGATCTTCTTATGAAAAAACGCGTTGCTGTTGTCCCAGGAACAGCATTCAGTGAGAAGGGAGACCAGTATATCCGGATCTCCTATGCGTCCTCTTTTGAAAACATCAAGGAAGCTCTCTTCCGCATGGAAGATTTCCTGAAAGAATTGAAGTGATTTTTTATTTATTTTGAAAAGTAAATAAAATAATTTTGATATTGCTATCAAGATGATGCAGGGAATGAGTTTCTTTAATCTGGAAGTGAACAAAAGGGGGAGATATGCAGGAGGAACAGATTAGAATCGAGCTGGGACGGATTGAGAAGAAGCTGGAGGATCTCCAGAAGGAAAAGAGAAAAAATAGAACGATCCGGATTTTTTCCCGCCTTCTCATTCTTGCTTTTTTGCTATTCATCATTTTTCTTTTGTATTGCCAGACCGCTGTTCTTGACACAAAAAAGGTGGAAGCCCTTGTCTGGGACAGGATGATCGAGATCCAGCCGGAGATATCTGACCAGACGTTTCAGGTTCTTGCCGGCGTCTATCCCGTCTATCTCAGGCAGGTGAAGAAGCAGATAGATGAAAGAAAACTGGAGCTGCTTGCCCTTTTAGAGACAGAAACAAATGTTTTTTTGAGGATCGCGGAATATGATATCTCCGAGGGGCTTCGCGAAGGGTATCCGAAGCTAATGGAGCGTCAGAAGCAAAGTCTCTACGAGCAGTTTCCTGAGCTCAGAGACCGCGAGAAGGTCAACAGGGCAATAGACAATATTATAAAAAATGGAGGCCCCAAGCTTCAGGAGGTGCTTCAGGACAAGTTTGAAAAGCACAGGAAGATTCTTCATACCATACAGGCCAAGCTGGAAAAGCTGGAAGACACGCGCTTCAGCGATGACGAATATCTCCCCCAGAAAACGCTCGGGATAACGCTTGAGCTTATCGGGAAAAAGCTGCAGAAGATGGAAGGGGAGGTGATGTAAGATGGCGGATATCGAAAGAAGCATACAGGCTATCAACGGAACGCTTGATCGAGAAGTCAGAAAAGTCAAGAGATCGTCTTTTCTTAATATCCTTTTCTTGATCGTGATCCTTGTCTTGATTTCCGGCTACTACCTTTATCTTTCAGCTTCTCTTCAGACTATCCTGAAAGAGGAAGAGATAGCGCTTGTTGTCAGGCAGCTGGCCCTGGACTCTCTTCCAAGCCTTAAAAGCGATATGGAAAAAAAGCTGAAGGAGTCTGCTCCTTTCGTCGTGTCAACTGTCCTTGATGAAGCGGAAAAAGTCATCCCGAAGATGAGAGCGGAAGCGAACGATTCCATCCGCGAAGCTGTTCCTGAGATCATTGACCAAATTGATTATGTTCTTGAGGCAGAAATCAGAAAAAAAGCCAGCCCGTACAGGCGTTCCATCGCGGAGATGCTTGAAAGACTGTCTGACGAAAAAACAGCCGAAGAAGAGTTCAGTGACCTGGAGATCGTGATCGAGCAGACATTCTTTGACGAGATCGACCATATCATTGACATGTCTTATTTTTCCCTTGTCGAGCTGAATCATAAGATAGATAACGTCATGAACGTAGAAGAGCTTACAGAAGAACAGCTTCTGGAAAAAAGATTCCTGAAGATGTGGGTCAATTTCTTCAAGTGGAGTTATCAGGAGAAATAATCACAGCTCGTTGTTTATGATGAGTCGTTAAGCGCAGGCAAGCGGTTAAAATATAAATTCGCCAAAGGCGAAAGGCCCAACTGTTTTTCTTCTGGGATCTCCTTCGACAGGCTCAGGATGTGAAATGGTGAGTGGAATCGAACCATCTGTGGCTGATTTATCGACTATCCGTGCGCCACGCGAGTCACGTTTCCGTGAAGGGACATTGTCCTAACAGGACTCACGTCCACGTGTCAACGCGGTCACGTGAAAGCATCCCTTTCAGAGATATCTCGGGCGAGAGAGAGGATGTAAGATTTATTGTTATGCTCGATGAGCCCGAAGTGCACTTCCACGGGAAATGTTGATTTGTCTTTTCTTCGAAACTCTCCCCGTATTGTTTGGGGGACTCCCGGGACAGCGTTTTTCCACATCTCTTGAAGCTTTTCCGGTTCGAAGCGGATCTCAAAATCGCAGTAGTTCAAGTTAAGGAGCTCTTCCCTCTTATAGCCAAGGCTGTCACAGCCTCTCTGGTTGGCGTCGATAAAGTTGCCTTCAAGATCATGAAGATAAAAAGAATCCCAGGCATGCTCAACGAGAAGCCGGAACCTTTCTTCGCTTTGCTGAAGAGCTTCCTCAGCCTTGATGTTTTCCGTGACATTTCGGGCAATGCCAAGCACGTGGATGATCTCCCTGTTCTTGTCCCGGATAGGAGATATGATCAGGTTGTACCAGCGCTTGCCTGCCGGCGTCTGTATGGGCAGCTTGGATGTATAAGAAGGATTTCCTGTCATAAAAACGGAATTTATCGTCTGCATCAGTTTTTCAGCGACATCTCTTGTGAAGAGCTCATGGATTCTTTTTCCTTTCATATCCTGCTGTGTTTTTCCCATGGCCCGCAAAGCCGCCTGGTTGGCAGAAAGGAGTACTCCGGAATTGTTGACCGTGAAAATAGCGTCTGCTGCGGACTCGACAAGGATGCGGTAGCGTTCTTCAGAGTTTCTTAAGGCTTCTTCAGCCAGCTTTCTTTCGGTGATATCCCGGACAATAGCGATCATATGTTTATGGTGAAGCGGAACGATCCGGGCTTCGTAATGGCGCTCCCCGTTTTTCATAGGAAGCGAATACTCAATACCAAAAAGGGAATCTGTCTGAAGAACCTGCTGAATCGCCCTGTTGTATTTATGCCCGACTTCAGGCGGGAAAACATCCTGTATCCGTTTTCCGATAAAAGCTTCGGGAAGAACGTAAAGATGAGAGAGCTGACCGATGTTGTAATCAAGGATTTTTCCATCAGAGTCGAGGCGGTAATAGAGGTCCGGAAAGGCCAGGAATATGGCCTGGAGTTCAGAAGTTTTCTGAAACAGTTTTTCCTCGGCGCGCGTACGCTCTTCGATTTCTTTCAGAGCCTGATGATGGACCTGGCGGTACTGTTCGATCCGGCGGACATGATCCGTGACGTCCTCTATGCTCATAAGAAGCCAGACATCATCATCAACAGGTGATTTTACCGGGCTCAGTGTTGTCTGCTGAAGACGCATGTTCCCGTCGGGCATCAGGCAGGGCAAAATATATTTGTGAAGCTGATAAGAAAGGATCACCGTGGACTCTGATTTAAAAACCTGCCTGAAGCGGTTAAGATATTTTTCTTCGCTGAGCCGGGGATATTGCTCTGTCAGCTTTTTTCCGACGATTTCATCGCGAGAGATCCCTGTCCATTCCTCCAGGCGCCGGTTCCAGAAAACGGTCATGAAATCCTGACGAATAACGCAGGCGCCCAGCGACACAAAATCCAGAACACCGAATTTTTCGTTAATAAGGCTGTAATCCATGATCCTTATATTTCCTTTTTTTCTAAAGCATTGACAGCATCAATAAGGCTGTCGAAAGATTCTGTATCAAGAAGGAGCAGAAAATGCCCCTCGATCTTTAATTCTTCAATAGTGAAACAGGTCTTAGCCATGAGGATGATCTTTTCCTTTGATTTGGAAATGACCTGTTCCAGAAGAGTAGGAATATTGGCTTCCGTGTAGTCAGGAAGAGAAAAATTGACGGCACATTCCAGAACATTGCAGATGGAGCCCATCACGCTGTTGATGAGGATGTTTCCAATCTCGCAAAGCGTTCCGGCCCGCAGGGAATCGAGGTCAGCGGATCCCTCATTTTCCCCTGTCAGCGCGGAAACAAGAGAAGTGGCGCTTTTGGGAGGGAATATGAGTGCAACCTTGCCGGCAAAGGGGCCTTCGAAATCCTGACGGACAATAAAAAGAGAAGTTGTGCCGAACTTTTTCAGCTCATCGGGTATGGCGTCAATGCGAAACACCCAGACTCTCGGTATCTGCAGGCTGATGAAAGAGGATAAAAGCTCATTCAGAGAAGCCGCAGCTCTTCCCATGCCGATATTGATCAGTTCTGTCAGTATATCGACCTGTCTTTCAGAAATGTCGACATCCGTTATGCTGCCTTTTCCCGTTGTGCAGGCCTCCAGGGCTTCGAGGAATTTTTCTTTTTCTGCATAGTGATCCAGGCGGGGCGGCTTATAGAAAAAATCATAGGCGCCCAGGTTCTTGCATTCAAGCGCAATCGTTTTCTGGATGTTTGCGGTAAAGATGATGACCGGTATGGTGTTTTTTTTCTCCTTGAGTGTTTTGAGAAACTGAATGCCGTCCATTTTCGGCATAAGGAGGTCCGTGATGATACATTGAGGCTGGTACTCTTTGATTTTTTCCAGACCCATTTCTCCGTTGCTGGCTTCAACGACCTCATATCCGTAATCTTCGAGGAACCGCCTCAGCATGTTGCGGGACAAAACAGAGTCATCGATAATCAGAACTTTTGTCATAACGAACCTTTGCTTCCCAGGATATCTTTAAGCTGCAAAAGAAGAGTTTCTTTAACAATAGGCTTGTTGAGGAACGCCTTGGCCCCGTGCATCAGGCAGATTTTCTTAGCCGGAGCCTGAATGTTTGATGAGATGATCATAATGGGGATCTGGTTTTTCTTGTCATGAAGTATTTTCAGAAATTCAAAGCCGTCCATTTTTGGCATAAGAAGGTCGCAGATGATGCAGTCAGGCTGCTCTTCCTCAATGATCTGAAGACCGTGTTCGCCATCTCTGGCTTCCAGTGTCTCGTAGCCGTTCTTTTCCAGGATATGCTTTATCTGGTTGCGCTGGAAATTCGAATCATCGATAATCAGGATTTTCATGGCATTATTCCTTCAGAGCGGTTTCTTGTTTTCTTCTTCATGGGATGTTTCTGCTTTTTCTGTATTCAGATCGGTCAACACTTTTTTCAGAATTCCGGCAAGATGGTCTTTCACATATTCTTTCTGTATGACTTCAAAGGCACCCAGCGCCTTGCAGAGATCTATGGTTTCCTGCTGAAAATCGGCCGTCAGAACGATAACAGGAATTTTTTTATTTTTTTCAGATAGAGTTTTTAGGATCCCGAAACCGTCCCCGTCAGGCATGAGAAGGTCCGTGACGATGCAGTCAGGATTACGTTCATCAATCGCGCGGATCCCGCCCTTCATGCAGTTTTGAGTCATGACTTCGCAGCCCAGCTGTTGAATAAGATTTCTCATGCGTTTCAGCCACCAGGAAGAATCGTCGATCAGAAGGATTTTGGGCGCGGCGTTATTCATCTTCCATTTTTTCCAGTGTATTGACAGCGTTAATCAGGCAGTCAAAAGACTCTGTATCAAGAAGAAGGAGAAAGTGTCCTTCGATGTTCAGCTCTTTTATTGTGAAGCATGTTTTGGCCATGAGAATAATCTTTTCCTTTGATTTGGAGATGACCTGTTCGAGGAGAGACGGGATGGTGCTTTCCGTGTATGTGGGAAGAGAAAAATTGACCGTGCATTCCAAAACGTTACAAATAGAGCCAAGGACGCCATTGATGAGGATATTGCCGATTTCACAAAGCGTCCCTGCCCGGACAGAATCCAGATCAGCCGAGCCTTCGTCTTCCCCTGTCAGGACAGAAACAAGAGATGACGCGCTTTCCGGTGGAAAAATAAGCGCCACTTTTCCAGAAAAAGGCCCCTGGAAATCCTGCCTGACTATAAAAAGAGAGCTGTCGCCGAATTTTGCCAGCTCTTCTGGAATAGAATCGATCCGAAAGACCCAAACTCTGGGAATCTGAAGGGAAATGAAAGAATCAAGAAGCTCATTGAGCGAAGCCGCGGCCCGTCCCATGCCGATATTGATGAGCTCTGTAAGGATATCGATCTGTTCGGTCGTGATGTTAATAGGCTTGTGGCTCTCCGGCATTATTGCACCTCATCATTATCTGTTTGGGTATAATTGTCCGCAATCAAATTATATCAGGTATGGGTAAAAAGTCCAAAACGAAATTCACTGTCAGCCAGCAGTTCACGTTCAGGTTAAAAAAGGAGGAAGAAGCATTAAGCTCAGGATAACAGGCCTGGGGTTTTTATAAAATTTTTTTGACGGGCTGACCTCGGACTAGGGGCAATGCCTAAGGAAAGAATTTCTGGAATTTCTGGATCTCTTCTTTCACATTGTCTTTTGTTACTGTTGCGGAAATAGCGCAGAGAGCGTCTGCTCCGGCTTCCACGACATATTGAGCATTTTGAACCTGGATCCCCCCTATGGCAACAAGCGGGATGGAGAAGGTCGCTTTAATTCTTTGAAGAAGAGAGATCCCTGCTGGCAGGCCAGCGTCTTTTTTTGTGCTTGTTGCGAAAACAGGCGATACCCCAAGATAATCTGCTCCTTTTGCCACCGCGTCCTTCGCTTCGTCCTGATTATGAACAGTAACGCCGATGATCTTTGATGACCCAAGAAGTTTCCTGGCCGCTTCAGGGGGCATGTCATCCTGTCCAAGATGAACGCCATCGGCATCAACAGCAAGCGCAACGTCCACCCGGTCGTTTATAAGAAAAAGCGCCTTCCCTTGGCAAAGCTTTTTAAAATTCGTCGCTTCTTCTATGAGATATCTTGTGGAAGCCTCTTTTTGCCTGTACTGAACTATTGTGACACCGGCTTCTACGGCGCTTCTGACATCGCTCTCGTTCCCGGCTTTAGAGAGAGAAGAATCTGTGATGAAGTAAAATCCTTTGATTTTCATGTTATTTTAGCCGCCAAGAATGCCAAGAACCGCTAAGATAAAAGTTTTAAGTGTTAAGTTTTGCGTTTTGAATTATTTTAATATGGTTTTTTCTCTTTATTCACTCAACACTCAAC
>JAFGJP010000051.1 GCA_016929035.1 Candidatus Auribacterota bacterium
CCTCTCTATCAGAGGCTGAAAGACGAGAAAAGGTTATTGGAAGAAAGAAACTGGAAGAAATGCACGTTGTTTGATGTGAACTATCTTCCCAAAGGCATGAGCGTGGAAGAACTGGATATCGGATTTAAAAAGCTTGTCAGCAGGCTTTACAGCAAAGAATTCACATCCTGGCGAAGAGATAATTTTAAAAAATATCTCAAAGGACATTTAAAGAAAAAAGGAGGGGCGGTCGCATGAATACGAAAAAGAGTATTCAGGTACTTTTTGGGGCAGCTGCCGTTTACGATGGGGTGTTGGGAATAGTCTTTATTTTTCTGCCAGGTCTGATTTTCAGTCTATTTCAGGTCACTCCGCCTAATCATATGGGCTATGTCCAGTTTCCTGCAGCGCTTCTTATTGTTTTTGCACTGCTCTTTGTTGCCATAGCCCGCCAGCCGAAAGAAAACAGGACACTTATTCCCTATGGAATTCTTTTAAAGGTTTCATATTGCGGCGTTGTGTTCTGGCACTGGTTTACGGCCGGGATCCCCGGCATGTGGAAGCCCTTTGCCGTAATCGATATTATCATGGGAATTTTATTCTTTCTGGCTTATCTCCAGCTGGGAAAAGAGGAGCTTCAGAATGAATAAAAGGAAACGCTTCCTTTTTGTGAGCCCGCATCCGGATGACGCCGAGCTCGCGATCGGCGGAACAATACTCAAGCTTAAGAAACAGGGGCATAAAGTTTTTCTTGCCGATCTTACATCCGGAGAGCCGACGCCGTACGGTACAGAAGAAAAAAGAAAAAAGGAGAGTATGGCAGCCGACCGGATCCTGAAAATCGACAGGAGATATAATCTCAGGCTTGAAAACAGATATCTTTTTGATGATTTGCGGGCGAGGAGGCTTCTCGCGGAAAAAATAAGGCTGATCAGGCCGGACATTCTCTTCTGTCCTTTTGACGCAGATGCGCATCCTGATCACGTTTCGGCATCCCGCATAGCTGAAGCTGCCAGGTTTTATGCAAAATTTTCAAAAGTCCGGATGAAAGGGAAACCGCATTACCCGCCTCTTCTTCTTTACTTTTTCCCGAGCCATCTGCGTGTCTTTCCCAAGGCGAGTTTTTTTGTGGACATATCCCTGGAGTTTAAGGCGAAAATGAAGGCTGTCAGGGCTTACAGGTCGCAGTTTGTCGATAATCCGAATAACAGGTTTGTCTTTGACTATATTGAATCTATGAACGAATATTTTGGTCATCTCATACGAAGCCGGTATGCTGAGCCTTTATTCTCCAGAGAAGTCTTGAAGCTGGACGACCTCTCGTCTCTTTTATGAAGAAAAAGCTCATTAAACCTCCTGAAGGGAACAGGGAAATCCTTTTTTTGCCGGACGCAAGGGAGATTTTGTATTGCTCTTCCGGTCTCCAGCGCGCCGGCGTTCCTCACCAGCCGTATTTTTTTAACCCGGGAGTGAGCGTGAAATTTCTCTTTTTAGAGACACTGCCGGCACAGCAGAAAAGCATCATTTTTCTGGATACGGACAGGGTCAGGATCGAAGCAAGGATGCCTGCTGGCGAAGGGCAGACGCATGACGTCAGATTCATTTCTTCTGAAGAAGCGCTTTTTGAGTTTTCCTGCCCCGGAAGAGCGATCTTTGAGGACTTTTTTGCATCCTGCGAGGAAAGCCTTCGGAAAGCTTTGAAAAGAGACCGGGAGACAGCCTTGTCTTCTTTTTTTTGCTTTAAAGACATATGTCTTAAAAACTGTTCAAAGAAATACCTGAAAGATGTTCTTGCAGAGAGTTTTCTGCAGTTTTACGGAATAAAAAGGGGTTACAGCTTTCTCTCTGACGTTATCAGCGGATACGAGTTTAAAGAATTTATTTTAAAAATTTTTCATGACAGTAAACTTTTTCAGAATGTTTTTAATTCCGCCCTGGACGATTACAGGAAAGAGTTCCGGTTCCGCTACAAGAATTTTCCCTTCCCCCGGCTGGAAGACGGAGAACTGCCTTTCTGGATTGTGAAAAAAGGAAGGCGGAAGCGGTGCTTTAAAAAGGATATCGATATAACGGGGCTGACTCAAAATATAATTTTCCCGCGCGCGGCAACGCTTACGATATTTTTAAGACTATACAAGCTTGATATGTTTATTCACGGAGTCGGCGGGGGAAATTACGAGTGGGTCCAGGACAGGGTCATCGAAAGATTTTTTCAAATAGCACCACCTTTTTATGCTGTCGCGAGCGGGACGTTTCTTTTCGAAGGATACAGGGAGAGAGAATTCCCCTATTTTCTCTTTTCTCCTGAAGATATAAAATCGGCTTTAAGAGAAAGAATGGAAAAAGCGTAAGGTTATTCATGATGAAGAAAAAGGAGCAGATAATAATAGCTTTTGTTTTTAGCTTTTTCTTTTTGACTTCGCTTTCAGCACAGGGAGTCGGAAAGATCTTTTTTCGTGAAGATTTCCGGACTCTTGAGAGATGGGAATTTGTTGAAAATCGTGAGGTCAGAAAGGCAACGCTGTACTCGATAATTTCAGATCAGGGGCATACATACCTGAAGGCGGAAAGCCGTTCTTCAGCTTCAGCTTTGAGGTATGTCAAAACATTCAATGTCTATGAATATCCCCGCATGCGGTGGCGGTGGAAGGTGGAGAATGTTTATGAAAAAGGGGATGCTACGAAAAAGCAGGGAGATGATTATCCCATTCGTGTTTATGTCGTCTTCAGGTTCAATCCTCAAAAAGTCGGTTTTTTAAAAAAGCTGAAGTACAAAACAGCAGGATTATTTTATTCCGGAGAAATTCCCGACAGCGCTTTGAACTACATCTGGGCAAATAAATGGCATCAGGCAAACATTATCAAGAATCCTTACCGCAAAGAGGCAAGGATGATCCTTCTTCAGAAAGGAAAAGGCAATGTCGGCCTGTGGATAGACGAAGACGTCAATATCCTTGAGGATTACCGGAAAGCTTTCAGGGAAGATCCTCCTGAGCGGGCCAGTGTGGTGATAATGAATGACTCAGACAACACAGGGGAAAGCTCCGTTTCCTATATAGATTTTATCGAGATCTACAGGTAAAGCGGTATACAGATGAAAAAATAGCCACAGAGACACAAAGACGCAGAGAAAACGTATGTCAAGGCGGGTTTATAACCCGCCCGCAGAAAAAGTTGTCCTCTTTTTGAAAGCCAGCGGAATTGTCCTGGTCAGGCAGAGAACAAGGAAAAAGCCCTGCCGTGGTTCTTCACTGATACTCCTTAAAGACCGGTAAAAAAGTGTTTTAATTCCCGGAAAATAATATATAATAACCCATTGCCTAACCTGGATATTTCATGAATTACTTGAAATACCCACCCGAAGGGCCGACTGATTCAGTCGTTACACGATTTAATCACGCTGCCGGGGTATGCCCGCTTTGTTCCCTGTTTTGAGAGAACATGAAATAGGCGGGCTAAACAGTTACAGAAAGGCAGAGCAGATGAAAATACAGTTCGTGAAAATGGTCGGAACAGGCAATGATTTCATCATGGTAGATAACCGCGATGAAAGTTTTCCTGCTGAAGATAAAGATTTTATTGCTTATATCTGCCAGAGGCGCTACGGCATAGGCAGCGACGGCGTCATATTGCTTGAAAATTCGCAAAAAGCAGATTTCAGGATGCGGATCATCAACCCTGACGGCGGGGAAGTGGAAATGTGCGGCAATGGTTCCAGGTGCGCCGTTCTTATGGCGAAAGACCTGGGTTTTTTTCAGGGAGACAACGTGTCTTTTGAGACCATAGCCGGAAAACGGCAGGCTGACATAAAAAATGAACTTATCCGCTTGAACATGGGAAAAGCCAGAGATATAAAGAAAGACCTGCTTTTGGAGCTGGCTGGAGAAAAAAGAACGGTTCATTTTATCAATACCGGCGTTCCTCATGTTGTCATGTTTGTGGAGGATGTAACAAAAGCAGATGTTTCCGCCTGGGGAAAAGCCATCAGGTATCATGAACTTTTTCAGCCAAAAGGAACGAATGCGAACTTTGTCGAGGTAGTTGATAAAAAGACAATTAAAGTAAGAACATATGAACGCGGTGTGGAAGATGAAACATTTTCCTGCGGAACAGGAACCTGTGCCAGCGCTATAATGGCTTATCTTGTTAAGGGAGCTGAAAAGAACATCAAGTCCATTACCGCAAAAGAGGAAAATCTTTTTGTTGATTTTGAAGTCGATGATAAAGGACAGGTCAGGACATTTTTTCTTTCCGGTACGGCTGATTATGTTTATGAAGGAACTGTGAGTTATTAATGCTGTCACAGAGACACAAAGACACGGAGAAAATGTTTTTTTTCGATTCTTTGAATCGATATTGAACAGTAACCTGTTGATATTTTTATACAGAGAGATGTTATTGAATCGATGCGCGCATTCCCCGGCTTTAAAGCCGGGGATGAAAGCGCAGACGATTATCCTGCTGAGTGTCGCAGAAATATCGAAGAGATTTTTGCGATATTTTACGAAGCGGGGTTTTTAAAAGAAACCCGGTCTTTTCCGCCGAAGGCTGATCCACCTCAGGTGGAAGCCCGGGGAGGTTCATTCAAAATAATATTCTTAGAAATTTTAAAAAATAAATAATTTACATTTGCCCCTCAGTGACTCTGTGTCTCTGTGGCAAAATTTTAAAAGGGGAGGCCTGTTATGCTTCAGGGTTCAATGGTAGCCATCGTTACTCCGTTTAAAGATGGTAAAGTTGATGAAGAGACATTGAAAAATCTTATTGACCGGCAGATCGAGAATGGAACGAAGGGGATTATCCCCTGCGGGACAACGGGTGAATCGCCGACGCTGACATTCGATGAACACGAAAAGGTCATCGAGCTGACGGTCAAGCATGTCGCCGGCCGGATTCCTGTCATTGCCGGCGCCGGGTCAAATTCGACTCATGAGGCGCTTCGGCTGGCCAGGCATGCAAAAGACGTCGGGGCTGATGCGATTCTCGTCATAACGCCATATTATAATAAGCCGACCCAGAAGGGACTTTACCAGCACTACAAGACGATAGCGGATAACGTGAACATCCCGATCGTCATATACAACGTGCCGGGAAGGACCGGCGTTAACATCGAGGCTGAAACAGTCGCCGAGCTTTCAAAAATAAAGAATATAATCGGGATCAAGGAGGCGTCAGGTTCTCTTGACAAGGTAACAGATATTCTCAGCCGCTGTGACATTACCGTTCTTTCAGGAGAAGATGCGCTGAACTACCTTATTCTAGCCAATGGAGGCAAGGGCGCGATATCTGTCACAGCCAATGTTGTTCCTGAGAAATGCAGCAAGCTCTGCGACGCTGCGCTTGAAGGAGATTTTGAGACAGCAAAGAAGCTTCACTACAAGCTGTATTCGCTGAACAGGGCTATGTTTTATGAAACAAATCCCATTCCAGTAAAGACGGCTCTTTTCATGATGGGGCTTATTACAATGGAAATCCGCTCTCCGCTCTGCCAGATGCAGGACTCGAACAGGCAGAAGCTGGAGTCTGTTTTGAAAGGATATGGATTAATATAAATCAAAAATAAAATATCAAAAATCAAAAATTAAGAAGTGCTTTACAAATTAAGATTTGAGGAGGTAAGTGATGAAACTCGCCGTTATCGGTGGTTTTGGAAAAATGGGAAAAAGGATCATCGAGTTTGCTCTTGCTGAAAAAGACATTCAGGTCGTGTGTGCCGTGGAGCAGAAAGGCTCTCCTGTTCTCGGGAAAAAAATATGTGAATGCTTTCCAGCCGGAGATGGAAACGGGCACGGAGCCTTTACTGAAGATCTCGACGGGAATGCTGATGTGGTTATTGACTTTTCTTCTCCGCAATCGACGATGACCTATCTGAAGCTGGCCGCTCAGAAAAAGACAGCCTACGTGATAGGGACGACCGGTCTTTCTGAAGAGCAGATCGCTGAAGTCAGGGCGCTGTCTCAAAAGATACCTGTTGTCCAATCACCCAATATGTCCATTGGCGTCAACCTTCTCTTTCAGTTGACCAGAGAAGTAGCCGCTGTTCTTGGGCCCCAGGGCTATGATATCGAGCTGGTGGAGCTTCACCATAACAAGAAGAAAGATTCTCCAAGCGGAACAGCAAAAAAGCTGCTTCAGATGGCTGCTGAAGGAGGAAAGCTTAACGTCAAAGATGCCGTATACGGAAGGGAAGGCATCCTGGGAGAAAGGAAAAAGAGCGAGATAGGTGTGCTGTCTGTCCGCGCCGGGGATATTGTGGGCGAGCACACCGTTTATTTTGTCGGCAATAACGAAAGGATCGAGCTGACTCACAGGGCTCATTCCAGGGATACATTTGCGCGCGGTGCTCTTGCAGCCGCCCGATTCATTATAGGAAAAAAGCCGGGCATTTACGACATGCAGGATGTATTGGGCATGAAATAAAACAGAAAACAGAGAACAGATGACAGAAGACAGAAAATTATAATCAACATTCTGTCTTCTGTTTTCTGACTTCTGTCTTCTGCGACTGAAAGGAGCTTTAAGCACATGGGCATCAATATTGAATATTCTCCGAGATTAAAAAAACTGCCGCCATACCTTTTTGTCGAAGTGGACAGGGCGAAAAGAGAGATCCTCAAGCAGGGAAAAGATGTGGTTGACATCGGTATCGGCGATCCTGATTTGCCGACTCCAGAGAACGTCATCCATGCTCTGCAGAAAAGCGCGCAGGATAAAGCCAATCACCGTTATCCGTCTAACATGGGAATGAATGCCCTCAGGGAGACGATCGCTGCCTGGTACAAAAAAAGGTTCTCTGTAGATCTCGATCCGGCAACGGAGATATTGCCTCTTCTTGGGTCAAAGGAAGGCATAGGCCATATTCCTGTTGCCTTTGTTTCTTCTGAAGAGGATGTTGTGCTCGTATCAGACCCCGGTTATCCGGTTTATCATTCAGGAACAATCCTCTCCGGCGGCACGCCTTATAAGATGGCCTTATTGAAAGAAAACGGATTTTTGCCTGTGCTGAAGGATATTCCCATGGATATGCTCAAGAGAGCCAGGCTGATGCATATCAACTACCCGAACAATCCGACAGCCGCTGTTGCAACAAAGGATTTTTTCAG
>JAFGJP010000052.1 GCA_016929035.1 Candidatus Auribacterota bacterium
ATTTCATAATTTTTGTGAAATATTCAGGTTAGTAAAACAGCAGAGGACTGCCGGGTTATGCCTGCTTTATTCCCCATTTTCGAGGGAACATGCCTTTCCGCCTATGGCGGGAAATATGCGGGCTAAGATCACGAAAAGGCTGAATAGAATTTATTTTATTTATTCTGGACTTCTGCGTTTCAGCGATGGAATTTCTGATATCCATGCGAAGCATCCCTTTATTTTTGATTTTTGCTATTTGATTTTTGATTGAGATTTTATGCGGGATTTTTCCTGATACCCGGATAACCTGATTTCCTGATATCCTGTATCATTTATGCCTTTATTCTCCCGCCAGCCTCAGGATGTCATAATAGGAAACATAGATGATCAAAGCGATCAGGATGGCAAAACCGGTTTTTTGAATATATTCCATGACTTTCAGACTTAAGGGCTTTCTGCGGATGATCTCAATGATTGAAAAAACCATGTGCCCTCCGTCGAGGGCCGGAAAAGGAAAGTAATTGATGATGCCCAGGTGAAGGCTGAGAACAGCTGTGAAGATCAGGACCGGGACAAGCCCGTGTTCAGTTGTTTTTTTGATCATTTTGCCGATCATGATCGGCCCGCCGAGAGCTTTTTTGCCGAGTTTTCCTCTGAAAAGCATCTCAAAGACTTTAAAGATAAAGGCCGTTGTATCCTGGATCCTCTCCGCGCTTTTCCCGATGGCCGCAGGAAAGGAGTAGCTGAAAAGCGGCATGTCCGGCTCTATGCCGATGAGCCAGATGTATTCATCATCTTTTTCATCTTCGATGGGAAGAGGAGAGATTTTTTTTCGTGCGGGAATGACAATAGGCTTTCGTATAATTTTTTCCCCTCTTTCCACGGTCAGCCAGACGATCTTCACAAGAGCAGGGACGTCTTTTTTCTGCATCAGTGCGTTCCATGTTTTTTCCCAGCCATGGAATTCAGAAGAAGAAACACTTTCATTATTCTCGTTGAGAGTCTGGTAGATATCCTGCCAGAAGACGATATCCGTATCGTTGATTTTTTTTATTCTGTCGCCGGGCCTGAGCCCGAAAAAGCTGGCGGGACTGCTTTCGGCGATATCCGAGACAACAGGTTCGATGTCGGCATCGATGCCGATAAAGTTCATATCGACGATTTCCCCGAAGATATTTTCTTCTTTTTTGGTGCTTACGCTGACATCAAACGTTTTGATAGCGCCGTCTCTTTTGACCTTAAGGGTAAGGCTCTCTTTAGCTTTATCGATAGCTTTGAAGACTTCAGAAAAGGCATGGATCTTTTTTCCGCTTGCCGAAACGATAACGTCTCCGGATTTTATCCCGGCCTGCTCCGCTGGCGAGCCTGCTTCCACAGGCCCGACAACAGGCTGATAATCATAAAGGCCCAGCATGTAGACGACAATAAAAATAACGAAGGCCAGCACAAAGTTCATCAGCGGCCCGGAAAACGTGATCAGAAAGCGCTTGTAGGGCGGCTGCCCGTAGTAATCGTGCTCGGAAAGCGTTTTTCCTTTCGCCTCTTCCGGCTCCTCTCCGGACATCTTCACGTACCCGCCTATGGGGAACAGGCAGAGCTTGTATTCTGTTTCTCCTTTTGTAAATCCCCAGATTCTCGGGCCCATGCCGAGGGCGAACTCCTCCACCCTGACCCCGAAAAGCTTGGCCGTGATGAAGTGTCCCAGCTCATGGAAAAAGACAACGGCGCCAAAAACAAAGATAAAAGAAACCAGGAATTTGACTGCCGGAAGGATTTTGTCCATCAGGAACAGCGATTCTTGTCCAGCCAATTTTTTGCCTCCGATCGTGCGCGTCTGTCAGCATCTAAAATTTTTTCAAGAGTCAGATTTTTAACCTCTTTGAAGGAAAGCAGTATATCTTTAATCAAAACAGAAATTTTATCAAATGTTATTTTAGATTTCAAAAAATTCTCTACGGCGACTTCGTTGGCCGCGTTCATGACAGCCGGAAAAATGTTTCCTTTTTCAAGGCATTCGTAGGCGATCTTTATCAGGGGGAATTTTTCGAAATCCGGCTCAAAGAAGTGGAACGTCCGAAGGCGCGGAAAGTCCACACGCGGAAATTCGTTGGCAATTCTCTCCGGGTAGCTGAGAGCGAACTGGATGGGTATGCGCATGTCAGCGACATTCATCTGCCCGATGATCGACCCGTCGAGAAACTGGACCATTGAGTGAATGATGCTTTCCGGGTGGATGAGGATCTGAATGTTTTTCGGCTCAACATTGAAAAGCCACCTGGCTTCGATGACTTCCAGACCCTTGTTCATCATGGTCGCTGAATCGACAGTGATCTTGTTTCCCATGTTCCAGTTGGGATGAGCCAGGGCCATGGCCGGTGTTATGTGGCGAAAATCTTCCCTGGGGGTATTCAGAAATGGTCCTCCGGAAGCTGTTAAAATGATTTTCTCCATGGACTTTTTCTCTTCCCCTCTGAGGGACTGGGCAATAGCCGAGTGTTCGCTGTCGACGGGAATAATATTTTCCAAAAGCTGCTTGTGAAAGTGTTGGGACATATATTCCCCGGCAGCAACAAGGACCTCTTTGTTGGCAAGAGCAATCCTTTTTCCTTTTTTTAAGGCTGCTATCGTCGGCTCGATCCCTGCCGCTCCCACGATCGACGAGACAATGATGTCGGTTTTTTCATCTGTGGCGACACGGATGAGTCCTTTCGGTCCAAAGAGGATCTCTGCTCCGTGAGGAACTTTTTTCTTCAG
>JAFGJP010000297.1 GCA_016929035.1 Candidatus Auribacterota bacterium
CATGGCCATCTATGTCAGCTTCGGAGCTGAAGCCGGCCATCTCCTGGCCGCTTCTGTCATGAGCGCACCGGCAGCCATTGTCATGGCCAAGATACTTATTCCGGAGAGAGAGCATCCGGAAACAGAAAAAGACGCAAAGCTTCAGCTTGATATCCCCTACAGCAATCCGCTGGAGGCAGCCAGCGACGGAGCCTCTGACGGACTCAAGCTCGCTCTTAACATAGCGGCCATGCTCCTTGCGTTTTACTCTCTGATAGCTCTCATCAATCACCCGCTGGGATACCTTGATCTTTCCCTTCAGAAAATTTTTGGTATTCTATTCCGGCCCTTTGCCTTTCTCATGGGGGTTCCGTGGGAAGAAACGCATCTTGTGGGCGAACTTCTCGGGCTCAAAGTTGTCCTGACAGAGTTTTTGAGCTTTGCTGAGATGCAGAAGATGATAGGAGAGGGCCTCCTCAGCCCGAGAACAATCACGGTGACGACCTACGCTCTTTGCGGGTTCACGAGCATAGCGAGCCTTGCTATTCTGATAGGCGGCATCAACGGCGTAGCTCCCAACCAGAAAAAACATGTTGTCTCTCTTGGATTCAAAGCTCTCATCGCCGGTCTTCTGACCAACTTCATGACGGCCACGATTGCGGGAATACTTATATAACGTTTAGTCCGTTTGGTCCGTTAAGTCCGTTGAAAAGAAAAAGAAAAAATGGTTAGCCGCGAAGGTACGCGAAGGACACTAAGGAAAATGGGAAAAGAAAAAAGGAAGTTCACCACAGAGATCGCAGAGGAGGCAGAGAGGTTTTTTATGTCCGATCAAGAGCGGAATAATTTTAGCTTTTTTCCTATCACCTATCTACGCGTTAGCGCTCCTTATGATCCTGTCTTCAGTCCCGACGAAGCCAGGCTATGCGCTGCGCGTATTGGCTCTGGAAGCCTGTATTTCCTGACACAGGAAAGGATAATCCCTATCGAATCCTCAAGCGTTATCTTATGACCAATGGAAACATATACAGGATTGACATTATCCCTTGTCCTGAGAGCTGCTCCTATGATGCTATTATCATCCTTCATGTAAGAAAAACTGCCGCGAGTTTTTTCCGGTTCAGAAAATCTTCCTGTCAGGCGGCTCTTCGCGCATCCAATTGTTGGTTTTCTTAAAAGAACTCCCATGTGAGCGGCAAGTCCCATTCGTCTCGGATGAGCAATCCCCTGCCCGTCAAAGAGAATCACATCAGGAACAATTTTTAAGCTTCGCAGACATTTGATAAGTACCGGAGCTTCTCTGAATGTCAAAAGCGTGGGGATATAGGGATAGGTCAGGGGGATCTCTTTTCTTGCTTCTTCAACGATGGTCAGATCACGATATGTCATGACAACGACTGTGCCAATCGCCTTTTTCCCCTGAAAAGACGCATCGCATCCAGCAATAAGATAAGGTTCTTGTCGGAGGGACGTTACCTTTAGCTTCTTCTGAAGTTCGAGCTGGATCTGAACCGCCTCTTTTGGTGAAACATTCCATCTGTGAAGATTATGTATTTTCATTTTTTCGTTAGATCCCTGCTTTTGCAGGGATGACAATGTTAATTTTTATGTAATGTCATAATTTTTATAATCACCCGCGCGGAAGCGCTCCTTGAACAAACCATCAAGTGACCGCGTTATCGCGGAACGTGACTCATGTAGCGATTCACGAACCACGAATCACACTTTACGGCTTTTCACTTTTTACAAACGCCCATTTCCGCCCGCTTTTCTCAAGCGTCACAATAAATCGATTCGAATTTCTGGCTCCATGGATGATGTCAACAGGCGTGCCGCTTTCTGTCACCGTAATAAAAAGATCCATTTCAAGGATGGCTTTTTCCGCCTCATGGTCAACTTCAATATTTTTTATTTCATATTCAACATCAAGCTCTTTATACATCTGCATGATGCGGATGCCCATGTAGCGGATGCCTTCAAAATCAAGCCCAGAATCGTCGCTGAATTTCTTATCGAAATGCTTCATGAACGTAAAAGCGCTTCTTTTTTCTGTTTTTTCCGCCGTTTCTTTGAGAATCCTTTTTATTTTGTCTTCATCTGAAAGAAAAAGAGGGTAGAGAAACCTGATAAGAAAAGCAGCGATGATAAGAACAACGATAATTTTTATGATTTTCCCCATAAGAACGGCTCCCTTTTGTTTTTTGTTATATCGATGGGCTTGATGGCATAAAGCACAGCCCCCCAGGCGCTCCCGATTCCGTTAAAGGCCAGATCCCGCCAGTCAAAAAAGCGGCTGGGAAGAAAAAACTGAAAGACCTCGTCACAAAATCCGACGAAAAGGCAAAAGGCGAGAGCAGCAAAAAGAGCGCCTCTTTTCTTTTCTCTTTTGAAAACATCACGTGCGGCCAGAAAGGCCAGGGCACCGTATTCGAGGAAATGGATTTTTTCTTCAGGCAGCTTGATGCGGAAAACAATAATTCCGGTGACGCAAAGAAGAAGAAAAAAAGGAACGCACCTGCAGACTGACAGATGATGCTTAAGAAAAATAACGATGAGAATAAAGGCAAAAAAGACAAGAGATGCATGGGCTGCATAGCGGAAGTAATCCGCCCCGAAAAAAGTTCTGATCCAGCTGGAAATATTCCTGGCAAAAGCCGCTGATGCGACGATTGCCAGCGCCAGAATGACCGTCATCGTTGAAAAAGGCATCCTACTGGACATTTTTTTTATCAAGTTGAACCTTTCCTAAAAATACAAGAGAGAGAACAAGGGCTATGCATTGAAACAAAAAGGCCGCCTTGTAAGCCGCAGGCTTCTCGATTCCCATCTCCGGAAGCCACCAGGTAAGAACGGCAAAAATGACCGTTCCAAAGGCCGACACTTTTCCGACAAGCC
>JAFGJP010000298.1 GCA_016929035.1 Candidatus Auribacterota bacterium
AGTCAAGTATGGTTTCCGCGAAGACGAATCTCACGATCTCATCGACATGTATACGGAGACGCGGACAAAAGGATTCGGGGCGGAAGTGAAGAGGAGGATTCTTTTAGGGACGTTCGTCCTCAGTTCCGGATATTATGACGCCTATTACCGGAGGGCACAAAAAGTGCGCACGCTCATCACACAGGACTTTAAGAAAGTCTTTGAGCGCGTCGATATCATTGTGACGCCCACCTCGCCGACGACAGCCTTTAAATTCGGAGAAAAAACAAGGAATCCTCTGGAGATGTATCTCAGCGATATCTATACGATTTCCGTCAACCTTTCGGGGCTTCCGGCCATTTCCGTTCCCTCTGGATTTGATCATAACAGGATGCCTGTCGGGATACAGTTTATAGGACCTTCTTTTTCTGAAGGAAGAATTCTGGATGCGGCCTATGCGTTTGAACAGAATGTGTTTCGGATAGAGGACAAGGAAAGGAAAGGGGCTTTTTCCGGGTGGGGTAATCTTTGAGCTTTGATAAACCGGCGTTTCATTTAAGGCGAGATTAAAACATATGAGCAAATGGGAAACAGTCATCGGTCTTGAGGTTCATGTTCAGCTGAGCACGCAGTCAAAGCTTTTCTGTAATTGCTCCACGGCTTTTGGCCTTGAGGCGAATTCTTCCGTTTGTCCGGTCTGTCTGGGAATGCCGGGAGTTCTTCCTGTCATGAACAGAAAAGCCGTTGAGCTTGCTCTTCTCACGGGACTTGCTCTGAACTGCGAAGTCCAGTCCTTCAGCAAGATGGACAGGAAGAACTATTATTACCCGGATCTTCCAAAAAATTATCAGGTTTCTCAGTTTGACCGTCCGTTTTCGGCAGGTGGATGGCTCGATATTGAAGTGAAGGGCAGCTTGCGCCGGATCGGCATCACGCGAGTTCATCTTGAAGAGGATGCCGGAAAAAATATTCATAGTGAAAAAAGGGGCTGCAGCCTGGTCGACTTCAATAGAACCGGTGTTCCTCTTCTGGAAATCGTCAGCGAACCGGATCTTCGCTCTCCGGAAGAAGCGTTCAGCTATCTCAAGTCCCTGAGGCAGATCGTTCGTTATCTGGAGGTCTCTGACGGGAATATGGAAGAAGGAAGCCTCAGGTGCGATGCCAATATTTCCGTGCGGCTGGCCGGTGAAAAAAATCTGGGAACAAAGGTGGAACTCAAAAACCTGAATTCTTTCCGGTTTATCCAGAAAGCCCTGGAATATGAGGCAGAAAGGCAGATGAGGATATGTGAAAAAGGTGAAAAAGTCATTCAGGAAACACGCCTTTTTGACGATTCGCAATCAAAGACGTTTTCCATGCGGACAAAGGAGGAAGCTCACGACTACAGGTATTTCCCGGAGCCGGACCTTGTTCCTTTCACGTTTTCTCCGTCTGACGTCAGCCGTATCAGAGAGCTTTTGCCGGAGCTCCCGCTTGATAAAAAAAAGAGGTTTATGTCTGAATTCGGGCTTCCGGAATATGATGCTGATGTCCTGACAGGTGAAAAGGATACAGCGGACTACTACGAAAGGCTCATCTCTTTTTTCAGCGACAGAAAGATGGCAAGCAACTGGATGATGGGAGAGTGGATGAGAGAAATGAAAGCATCGAATCTCAGCTTGAAAGAAACATCTGTTACTCCGGAAAAGTTCGCGGAGCTATTGACTTTTATAGAAAAAGGGACTATAAATACCACTACCGGCAAAGAAGTCCTGTCAGAGATGTTTAAGAGCGGGGCTTCTGCAGGCCGTATTATTCAGTCCAAAGGGCTCGAGCAGATAGGAGACAGAGGCGAGCTGGAAAATATGGTCAAGGACGTTATCCTTCAGAATCCTCAAACTGTGGAGGATTATAAAAGCGGCAAGAAGCAGGCTTTTGGTTTTTTCGTAGGCCAGGTCATGAAAAAAACAAAAGGGAAGGCCAACCCCAGGATTGTCAATGAGATTCTCAGGGAGCTTCTTGAAGGACAGTAGGCGAAGATGAAGTTATTCGGTAAAAAGATCAGTTTTACGGGTAAAAAGAGAATCATTCCAGATGGTCTTTGGGTCAAGTGCCCAAAGTGCAGCCGGATGGTTTTCAACAAAGAGCTGTCTGATAATCTTAAAGTCTGCCCGCATTGCGGATATCATTTCAATATGACGGCCTGGGAACGTGTTGAATCTTTGGCGGACAAAGGGACTTTTCAGGAATTTGATGCCGGCATTTCTCCACAGGACCCTCTTGAATTCGAAGGACCGAAGACGTACAAAGACAAGCTGAAAGAGGATCAGAAACGGACAGGCCTCAAAGATGCAGCTGTTTGCGGAGTGTGCAAGATGAGCGGGATGGATGTGACTCTTTCCATAACGGAAACAAACTTTATCATGGGGAGCATGGGGTCCGTTGTCGGAGAAAAAATTACGCGTAACATTGAAAGAGGAATAGAGAGGGGGATTCCGGTTGTCATCGTATCCGGATCTGGCGGAGGCGCCAGGATGTACGAGGGATGTCTTTCCCTGATGCAGATGGCGAAAACTTCTGCAGCGCTTCACCGTCTTTCAGAGAAAAGGATTCCCTTCATTTCCGTTTTAACACATCCCACAATGGCCGGCATCATGGCCAGCTTTGCTTCTCTGGGAGATGTGATTATTGCCGAGCCCGAAGCGCTTATCGGCTTTACAGGCCCTCGGGTCATTAAACAGACCATAAAGCAGGAGCTTCCTCCAGGTTTTCAGCGATCAGAGTTCATGCTTGACCATGGTCAGATTGACCTGATATGCAAGAGAAATGATCTGAAAAATATGATTTCAGACATACTCAGGTTTCTTCATAATCCTCTTAGGCCTCACCTTGTTTAAGCCGGTCGAATAAAGATATACCAGCGGCCATATATTGAATTTTACGTGGAAATATAATACGTTTTCTAAAGGAATTATTGGTACAGGAATTGCTTTTTTTAAATCTTCAATTGATTCGAACTGTATTTTTAAAGATTTTTGTTGAAAAAAAAAACATTAAGTCATACTATGTGCTGTTTTTTGCGCTAGCTTTGGTGAGAGAATGAAAAAAAACAGAAGACGATTCCTGCTCAGCACCAAGTTTCAAATGATATTCGGCTTCTATACAGCCGTTACAATGATTGTTGCCGTTATTGTCATTATTCAAGACTATATTCAGATATTTGTGCCTGTCTTCATGACAGAATCAGCCGCAGAAAGAATAGGCACGCCGGTCAAGATCCTGCTTCTTCCGGGATGGGTCATATTGTCTTTTCTTGTTCTTTATATGTATTTGAGCGCCCGTATGCTTGGCGTCTTCAAGAGGATCAGCGAAACATGTGAAAAAATTATCAGCGGGGAGAACATTCGACTGGCTTTCCGCTCAAAGGATTCTTTTGGCTTTCTTGCGGAAAGTTTTAACAGGATGGTGGATACTCTCCAGTCCAGGCAAAAAACCTTTTTGGATGTTATTGTCAGCATGAGAAAGCGTCTGTCAGAAATGAGCCAGGGAAAAAAAGAGTCTTCTGGCGAAATCAAAGAGTTGATCAAGGATATCGATGAAGTTGTTTTCCATGAAGAAGCTAAGGACAGTCAAAACGATTCTCATCAGTCTTAGCCTGTTTCTCGGAGTCAAGACTCCTGCAGGGGCAGGAGATTCTTCTCCTGTCTTCCCTTATCCTTTGAGGCGGGTGACGCATAAGACAGGGAGTTTTGGTGAGTTCAGAAATGACCATTTCCACGCCGGGATCGATATATCGACATACGGCGAGACGGGGTGGGACGTCATCTGCCCGGTAGACGGCTATGTCTCGCGCGTCAAAGTATCATCATTCGGATACGGTAAAGCCATTTACCTGACGACGACGGATGGTCAGTATATGGTCGTTTTTGCCCATTTAATGCGTTTCAGACAGGATATCGACGCAGCGGTCAGAGACAGGCAGTTTCAGAGCTCGGAGTATTTTCAGGATTTTTGTCCAGAGAAAGACCAGTTTCGCGTCAGCCGCGGGGAGGTCATCGCTTTGACCGGGGACACGGGAGGCGTTTATCCTCATCTTCACTATGAAGTCAGAGATTCCTTTGAGCGGCCGCAGAGATTTTCAATAAAAGAGCTTGAAGAAAATGATACCGTGCCGCCGGTTATCAAAGCTTTGGCTGTTCATCCGCTTGAAGCCGATTCTGTGGTTAACGGGAAGCATGAAGTCTGCATTATTCCTTTGTTCAAGGAATCAGAGGGGACATATTCTCTTCGCGGCCAGAAAATCTACGCCAGCGGAAAAGTCGGGCTTTCTCTTTATGCTTTTGACGAATCGAAAGGGAACAAGCTTGGATTGAGTCATGTCAGCGTGGTTTCAGGAGAAAAAAGTTTTTTCACCGTAGATATTCCGCAGTTTTCCTATGATATTTACAGTAAGCTTTTTTTTGCTTATTCACGGGAAGCCTATTTAAAAACGAAGAATGGTTTCCTGAATCTTTTTGAAAAAAGGAAAAAGAGCCTGCCTTTTTACTCTCAGGATAAAAGCGGGATTATTGATATAAGAGGAGAGTCTCAAGCGCTTTTGATCGAAGCCTTTGATAGAAGCGGCAATGCGTCCACTGCTCATTTAGAGATTATTCCATTTGGCGCCATGTCGATGGCGTATAAAGATGACATTGTCCTCAGAGAAGACAAATTGATGTTTTATTCGGATTCTCCTGCGACAGCAGAGATCGTTATTGATGGAATCTGCCAGGCCTTTCCGTTGTCAGAGGAACAAAAAGGGTCTTATCGTTTTGTATATGAACCGGCGGACGGTCAAAAATTCAGGCAGGTGCAGTGCCGTATTGTCAAAGGCACAAGAGTCGTTAAAGAAAAGAACATCATGGCCGTAATGGTTGAGCCTGATCAGCACAAATCGTTCACAAACAGACTCTATTTTCTGGAGTCTTTCAAGGATTCGGTGGAGAAAAGGCAATTGATCGCGGTCAAGGAGATTCATCAATTCGAAGTCAAGAACGATGAGCTGAAGATAATCGATGAGCAGCCGGTTGTTTCCCTGGAGCCGATTTCAAACGCTTACTGGCAGCCCTTGAAGTTTGGCGCAAAGCTTGACGGCAAAGATGAAGATACCTCACGCACAGCTTTTTTTATTGACCATTTTGGCAAGTGGGAATTTTTATCAAGCACCAGCGAAAGCGGCTACCGTATCGCATCGCTTGCGACCGGTGGAATTCTGGCTGTTTTAAGGGATGAAACGGCGCCTGCGGTCTTTCTGGTTTTTCCCAAAGACGGCATTCTTCCATCCAAGGGTACAGTGGAAGTAAAAGTATCGGATTTGGGCTCAGGGATCGATTACGAAAAAATGGCTGTTGAGGTTGACGGGGTTAAAGTTCCTTATGAAGTCAACACACGGAACGAAGTTGTAAAACTGGACTTAGATAAAAGTAGACAGGAAAATCGATCTGTGAGAATATACATCAGGGCAGTCGACAATACGGGGAATAAGAGTGAAAAAGTTTTTCCAATATCTTTTAGATGAGTGGCTGAAAAGTTTTCATCTGGAAAAAAGAGATTTTAACAGAAAAAAAATCAGCCAGAAAGTGGTCTTTATCATCATATCGAGAAAGTTTCCTGAAAAGACATCGCTTCAGCATGATGCCATTGCCTATGATATTTCTGAAAGGGGGATGAGTCTTTTTGTCGATCATCTTCGCTATGACAACCTCCATATCTGGAAAGACGACAGTTTTATGGACCCCAACTATCTCCGGCTGGCCTTCCATCTTCCCAAAGAGGAAAAGCCCATTGAGGCTGAAGCAGAAGTCGTCAATTTTTCACTGGCAAGCCCACGCGCGATAAAGAGGTATAAGATAGGCATAAAATTTACAGATATCAGTCAGGAATCTCTATCAAGCATCAAGCAGTTTCTTGCTTGCAAATAAATCCTCTTAGTGCAATAATCAACTTTAAGAAGAACGCAATAATCTCTGGAAATCAAAGGGTTAAGACTTGGATAATGTGCTGAGTATTTTTATCGGCATTGGGCTGAGCGCGGCATGCGGGTTCAGGGTTTTTGTCCCTCTTCTGGGGATCAGCCTGGCAAGTTTGACCGGTCATCTTGAACTGGCTCCAGGGTTTGAGTGGATAGGAAGTCCACTTGCTTTGATTGCTTTTTCAACAGCCACGCTTCTAGAGATAGCCGCTTACTACATTCCTTTAGTGGATAATTTTCTGGATACCATAGCCACTCCAGGGGCAATATTGGCCGGCACAATTATAACCGCTTCGCTTATGGGAGATTCC
>JAFGJP010000299.1 GCA_016929035.1 Candidatus Auribacterota bacterium
AGCGACATCTCGATAATGCGTATTTTATCTACCATGTCCGTGAATTCCATCGGATCAAGGGAGAGCTTGTGATCAGGGCCTGGCATGTTTTTATCGAGCGTGAAGTGTTTTTCGAGAATATCAGCACCAAGCGCAACAGCTGCAATGGATGATTCAGCTACAGGGGTGTGGTCTGAAAAGCCGACAGGGCAGTTGAACTTTTTTTTAAGACTGGGGATAAACCGTAAATGCAGATCTTCCCACCTGGGCGGATAGACAGCCACACAGTGAAGAAGGGCAATCTTCCTGCACCCTGCTGCTTTGGCCCACCGGACAGCTTTGGTTATTTCTTCCATTTTAGCCATGCCTGTTGAAAGAATAAGGGGAAGCTTTGAGCGGGCGGCTTTTTCGATCAAAGCTTTATACGTGATATCTCCTGATGAGATCTTTATGGCAGGAAGATGGATGCTTTTGAGAAAATCCACCATGGGCTCATCAAAAACAGATGAGATGAGGATGATCCCTGCGCTATCCGCTTCGCTTTTCAAGGCGAGATGAGCCTCTTCGCTAAGCTCAAGAGATTTGTACATGTCATAAGAGGATTTCGTGCCTCCTGTGATGCCTTCGACAGACTTTGTCTCCTGAAGCGTTTTCACGCACATGTAATCAGCCCGAAAACTTTGAAATTTAATCGCATCGGCCCCGCACCGGGCCGCTCTTTTCACCATCTCTCCGGCAGTATCAAGGTTCCCGTTATGGTTCACGCCGGCCTCTGCGATAATAAAAGTTTTGTTGTTCCCTACGGGTTTCGTTCCTATTTTAAATGTTTTCATTTCCAGCCCTTTTGACGTACGTTTTTGTTTATGGAAAGGATATCAGGATAAGCATCCAGATAGTCGATCACTTTTTCAAGAGGGACGATTGAACCCGGCTTGTAGAAGACCCCATAGAGCTTTTCAAGAAGAGCAAAATCTTCCTTTGTATCTAATGTCAGCCTTATTTCTCCACGGGCAAGCTTCCCTGAGACAAAGACAGAGTCTCTCTTAAAGAGACCGTTTCTGAAAAAAACAGGAATAACGTGCTCCTTCTCAACGCTTGTGAGGTCATGAAGGCTAAAAGACTTTTCAAGAGCGTGTTTTATAAAAACGTCAACCCCGCATCCGACAGGAGCTCCCACGACATTGACATAATCCGCTTCTTTTTCCCGGATAAGATGGATGGCCTGATTGACAAATTCAGGATGCACAAGAAGGTTATCTCCGTTGATCCTCACAATAATATCCGCTGGAAATGCTGATACAGCTCCGTGAAATCGGGAAAGAACGTCGTCTTCGCTTCCCTTGAAGACCTTTGCGTCTGCGCTTTCAAGAAGACGCACAAAGCTCTCCTCTTCCCGTTCTGGGATGGCTGCGACAATATCACTGACATTCATTGTTTTGACCCGCTCGATGATGAGCTCAGTGACTGTCTTCCCGCAGATCTTTTTCAGGGATTTTCCCGGCAGGCGGGTCGAGCCTGTACGGGTCTGCATGATAGCTGATATTTTCATATTATTTAATTATTAGCCACAAATTCACACGAATGAACACAAATAGTTCGCACTTAGTGCGAAATCAATTTTTTTTCAGCGACCAACGGCCAACTGCTAGCTGCCTTTTATTTTCTGAAATATTTTCCTGTCTGTCAGCTTGAAATATTTTTTTTCTTCTTTTCTTTTTTTAAGGACAAGCGGAAGCAAGGGGAGCGCCCTGAAAAAGCACTTCCAAAACCTGAAGCGGAGAAGGAAAAGGTCTCTTATGAGAAAAAGAGGCTGAAAAAAGATCATGGATATCACTTTGTCAAAATCCGTTATGTTCTTCCATGAAAAAAGATAACTGTTTCTTCCTGAGATGATGCGGACTTCATGAAAAAGCCTGTCCCTGGAGATGGTCCCCCTTATCTTGTGATAGACCCTTGCTTCTGGCTCATAGATGATTTTGTATCCTCTTTTAAGAGCCCTGTAGCATATATCGATTTCCTCGTAATAATAGGGGTAAAAGAGGTTATTATCATATCCGCCAAGTTCCTGATAGACATCCTTTTTAAACAAAAATGCTCCACCACATGCAAAAAAAGACTGTGTTTTTGTATCATTTATGGGTTTTTCATATTGAAAAATGTGTCCTAATCGAAAAAATCCTCCACGGTTGCCATATTGGAATTTTTGCTCCCAATCAAAGACAGAAGGGGTTACGGCAAAGACGCCTTCATTATTAATATGGCGTGAAAGGAGCTTTACTGTATCAGGAGAGAGCTTCATGTCGCTGTTGAGGAACATCACATAAGGAGATGACGCCCTGGATACACCGTAGTTCGATGCTTCGATGTATCCGACATTTTCAGGGGTGACAAAGACCTTGATCTCAGGGTATGTCTTTCTGACGAAGTCTACGGAATCATCGGTTGAAGAATCATCAATAAGAATAATTTCGTAGCTGTTTTCTTTATCGCTCTCTGAGGCTTCAATGAAAGTCGGGAGCGTTTCTTTAAGAAGCTCCTTGCCGTTCCAGTTAGTTATGACGAGAGAAATATCCATTATTTGACCGCTGGAGGTTACTTTATATCCCTGATTTTCTATTTAATCGGAATAATATCTCAAATAGTTAAACTCTTTCACATTTTCCAACATATCATCATCTCCCGGCAAGAACTAATTGTGTTTCTTTAAGTTTAATACATATTCTTAGTAACCAGTGAAAAGAGGTTGCTTCGCTCGCAATGACGACCTTTTTATTTCTTCGTGATTCGTTCACCCTGAACCCAACGTGGTTCAGGGCTGTGAACTCTGTGGTGAAATTTTTTGATTATTTAGCGAAGCGTTCTTTACCAACAGACTTAACGGTCCTAACGGGCTAAACGGACACAACGGATTATTATTTCCGTTTAATCAGCTCAAGGAATTCTGTCCGTGTTGCGCGGTCTTTGCGGAAGGCGCCGAGCATGGCGCTCGTGACGGCGATCGAGTTTTGCTTTTCCACGCCCCTCATGCACATGCAAAGGTGCATGGCTTCAATGACAACAGCCACGCCAAGGGGCTTGATGGCGTTCTGGAGAGTCTCTGCGATCTGCGTGGTCAGCCTTTCCTGGACCTGAAGTCGGCGGGCAAAGCATTCGACAATGCGGGGGATCTTGCTGAGACCTAAAAGCTTTCCTGCAGGAAGGTAGGCCACATGGCATTTCCCGTAAAAGGGGAGAAGATGATGTTCGCAGAGGCTGAAGATATCAATATCCCTGATGATGACCATTTCGTCGTATTTTTCTTCGAAAACAGCATTGTTGATGATCGATATCGGATCCTCGTGATAACCCTTTGTCAGGAATTTATAGGCTTCTGCAACACGCCTGGGAGTCTTGAGAAGGCCCTCTCTTTGCGTGTCTTCACCAAGAGCTTCCAGGATGGTCTTGACAGCTTTTTCAATGGACTGCATTTTTCAGGTACACTCCTCTTGCGATGAAGCGGAAAGCTTCGATAACGGATTCTTTATTATCAAGCCCTTTCAGGCGGACGGTCGCGGCGCTTCTTTTAACCTGAGCGATGGCGTTAGCCTCCTCTTCCAGGAACAGCCGGCGGACCGTGTCAGGATAGAAGTTGTGAAGGTAATCCTTGGCCATGCCGAACGTGAAGATCTGCCGTTCTTTTTCCTTGATAAGAGAAAGAGGTGATGTGAAATCAAAAAGAAGAGTGAAGGTCTTGTCCAGGCCGTCCAGAATCGACTGAAAAAATGAATGCTGTTCGCGCGTTCCTATGCCGTAGTCAAACCCTGTCAGGTAGACATAAAACAGTCCGAGCATTTCAGCAAAGTCCGAAGGGGAGTAAAAGATTGGAAGAGGGATCTTCCCCTGTGACTGCGCATACGCGAGAACGCCGGCCAGCTTCTTGGCCTGCTCTTCCATCTCTCCTGTCAGCGGGCAGTTCCCGAGAACAGAGATATCTTCAAGAATGCGGCGTGACCTCTTAAGCGATTCAATGTCTTTTCTGTCTCGTGTTGGTGAGCGTCCGTACCATTCTTTCGGATGAAGCTCAAGAAGAGAAGAAACTGCGCCAAAAAGGACTTCATCTTCCATCTTTGAGTATGATTCCATCGATGCTTTATCCATTTTTTCAAGTGCCTCTTTTGAAAGAAGCTTTGATATATTATCTGTTTTTTCCCCGGTGATGATAATGTCCTCCACAACAGGACCGTTTTTGACCTTGCCTTCCATGTCCGTGTAATACTTTCCTATCTCGTCCATGGCGGTCGATTCTTCCTTGAACATCCGGCCTGCTCTGATGGAAACGCTTTTTTTGGCCAGCTCGACAAAAGGCTGGTTCTGCGGGTCGGTTTCCGAATAGGCCTTGAATTCTTTTGAAGATTTTTTTGAAAAGCTGAGTTTCCTGACATCAAGCTTTTTATCGGAAAAATGTCTTGATGTTCGGAGAATCCCGTAGCGAACGGTGAATTCCTGGAAAAAGAGCGCGCTTGCCGCAAGGTTTTCTTCGCTTAGCGATTCACGCGTAAACGTGAAGCAGGGCACTTTGGCCCTCAGGTTTTTGTCCAGTTCGACAAGGGGAACAGAAGCATCCAGCGAAGCAGTATTCTGCACGATGACAAGAGGAGGCTTTTGGGGGCTGAGCTTAAGAAGTCTCTCCACTTTCCTGTTCAGCTCATCCGGACCCACAGCTGTTACGACAAAAGCGCCTTCTTTATTTTTCCCGTTGCTTTCCGGGAAGAGCTGAGCTTTTTGCTGGGCTTCGGCCTTCATGTAGTAAAGCGGATAAGCAAAAACAATGACATCGGGGTCCATGAGATGGGCAAAGCAGGCCAGCTTAAGAGCCGGGTTGGCTTCCGGGTCGTGGCTTTCAAGAAGCGGGATCAACTTTTTCCCGGCTGCGAACTGCTTTTGGGGAGAGCGGCCGGCAAACCCGGTCGTAACAGCGCCTGACTGGCAAAGCTCGGAGAACCGCCCTCCGACATTGTCGGGGATGGAGAAAACAGCCAGTCCTTCTTTGCCCATTAGATCACGTATAAGAGGTGACCGGGCAAAAGCGTAAAACCGGCTTTGCTCTTTGGAAAGCGTTGTCGTGAATACGACTCTTCTGAAAAGCTCTTGCAGAAGATGTCTACCTTTTTTATCAAGAGAAAGGCCATTGAGGTCTGCCTTTGAAAAGACGACCGCGCTTTTTCCCTGGTTGCTTTTTTTCAGGTACGTCCTGAAAGCATGGAAGACGTCTTCTCCGAAGACAGCCCCGTATTCCAGATGCACGGCCAGCTCGATGCAAAGAGCATGGAGCGCATCCTGAAAAGCAATGAGCGTTTCATCTGTTGTGCCTGACTTGGAGCTTGCATGAAGAAGGATCCTGTGAGCGGGTATGTGGTTTTTCCTGAATTCGTTAAAAAGTTCCGACATGTTTGTGCCGATCTTCTCGACGACTTTTATGCGGACGTCTTTTCCCATTCCCATGGTCTCGATCTGCGCCCGGTTGCCAAGGGCCTGTCCGCCGATGCCGAAGTGAATCATTCCCTGAAAACCTTCCTTTTTTCTTGAGGAGAGCCACCGGGTTATCCTTTCTCTTTCTTTCAGGGCATCAGGCCCGAACGCGCCGCCTTTCATGCTCCTGTAGCCGAACCTGTCCGCTGATTCATTTTTATCAACGAGCGCTTTATGGCTCTGAAATATCTTTCCTTTTAAAAACG
>JAFGJP010000053.1 GCA_016929035.1 Candidatus Auribacterota bacterium
CGCCATAACGCAGGGGAAACTGGACTTCGGTCCATGGGAACAGATTTTCTACGGCGAGTTTGACGGAAGGCGGAAAAAACGCGTTCTAGTGAAAATCATCGGAGAATAAAAATAAAATTTAAAATGAAAAGTTAAAAATTAAAAATAAAGGTCTGTTGCGTCTCCTCTCTTTCGCATTTTTCTTGTCTTCGCCTGACATCTTGATTATATTGGTAATTATGATCCGCAAAAGCGCTGTGAAATCTGTTTTTGAAAAATCTCTTCAGCTCAAGGACAACGAGTCCTGCCTGATTGTAACAGATTCCAATAAAAGGGCCATTGCTGAAGCCTTTTACTCTTATGCCAAGCAGAAGGTCAAAGACAAGGCCCGGCTTCTTGAAATTCCCGTTGGAAGTCATCACGGCGAGGATCCTCCTTCAGAAGTCGTTGTTCAAATGCTTCTCTACGATGTCGAGCTCCTGATAACCACGTTCTCTCTTTCACACACGACGGCCAGAAGAAACGCTTCAAAAAACGGCATCAGGATCGCCTCCATGCCCGATATCACAGAAGAGATCATCAACCGCTGTCTTGATATCGACTACATCGCCCTGAAAAAGCGATGCGAGAAGATTCATGGCATTCTTTCCCGCTGCAGCCAGGTCCAGGTCACGACTGATCTTGGAACAGACATGATGTTTACCAGGGGGACCAATTCCATTTACGGACAAAAGGGCGCCCTTCTTGACGAATACGGCGCCTTTGGCAATCTTCCTGACGGCGAAGTGTGCTTCTGGCCTTCCTGGTCAGAGGGCGTCTGCTTCATCGATGCCTCCATGGCAGGAATCGGAAAGCTCGATAAACCCTTAAAAGTCATCGTCAGGGACAGCCAGGCCGTTTCTATTACCGGAAAGCATGCCGCAAGATTGAAGGCGCTTCTCGACGGCATCGGGCCTGCGGCTTACGCTATCGCCGAGCTGGGCATAGGACAGAACGACAAAGCCGTTATTACAGGCAATATCCTCGAAGATGAAAAAGTCATGGGCACAGCTCATATCGCCTTCGGAAACAATCTCTCTTTCGGAGGCAAGAACGACGTTCCCCTTCATCTGGACGGCGTTATAAAAAATGCCCGGATCTTTGCCGACGGGGAAGAAATTTCCACAGAAGGGAAGAAGGCCAGAAAAAAATAATTCTCTTTTCTTTTTTGCGTATTTTGATATTATTTTCATCTTAATTCACATCAGGGACACGCTATGAACTCAGATCACCTGAACGAATCTTTCGAACAGCTTAAGCAGGTTATTGATTCAAAAAAAAGATTTATCATCTCTTCCCACATCAACCCGGACGGAGACTCCATCGGATCAGAAATCGCCTTTTATAACCTTTTAAAAAATCTTGGCAAAGATGTTCTCGTCATCAACAGCTCGATGACTCCCGACAACTGCCTCTTTCTCGAAGGAGCAAACGAGATCCTGGAATACCCACAGCTTCGGGCCGACGAAATCGAGTTTATAAAAAAGACAGATGTGCTTGTTCTTCTTGATGTGAGCGAATATAAGCGCGTCGGCCTTCCGTCAAAAATCCTTGAGCCGAAATCTCTTTTTACCGTGTGCATCGACCACCATATTCTCTCACATCCCTCAATGAACCTCAGCATCATCAAAGAAGACGCCTGCGCAACAGGGGAGATCATCTTCAAGTTCATGAAATACGCCGGGTGTAAAATCACGATGAATATCGCTGAAGCCATCTATGTTTCTATCCTGACCGACACAGGATCGTTCCAGTACTCGAACACAACGGCTGAAAGCCACCTCATCGCCGCAGAGCTTCTTTCCATGGGCATCAACCATTCCTACATCTACGAAAAATATTACTGCAACCAGCCCATGAAAAAGGCAAAGCTATTCATTTCTGTCATTTCCACGCTCCAGACAGAATGCGACGGCAAGATCGCATGGATGAAAATGACAAAAGACATGCTTGCTCTTACAGACACGCGGACGGAAGACAGCGAAGGGATCATCAACTTCGCCATGAACATCAAGGGTGTCAGAGTGATTCTTTTCTTCAAGGAGCTGACTGACGAAAGGATCAAGGTCAGCCTGAGATCCAGAAAAAAGTTCAACGTGCGCAACGTAGCCGCTTCTTTCGGCGGCGGAGGGCACAATAACGCCTCCGGCATTCTTCTTAAGGGAATACTGGATGAGGTGATTCAGAAGATACTGAAAAGGGTCGAAGAAGAACTGAAGAAACAAGAATGCTCTTAAGCGGCAAAATCTTTTTTATACATTAAAAAAAGAAATCAAGCTTCCAGACAGAGGGAAAACGCCTTGAAAAAAAGCACGGCAAAATCAAAAATTCTTCTTGTCGATGACGATCCACACACCCTGGATGGAATGAAAACAGTCCTCGAGGAAAATCCCGAATACATGATCCTCGCAACGGACTCCGCCGTAAAAGCTCTGGATATTCTGAATAAAAACACGATCGATCTCCTTCTGACAGACCTCAAGATGCCTGAGATGAACGGCCAGGAGCTCATGAAAAAGGCTCTTGCCATTGACGAAAGCATACAGGTCATCATGATCAGCGCCTACGGCAGCATAGAAAGCGCCGTCGAGGCGATGAAGCAGGGTGCATATGACTTCATTACAAAGCCCGTCAACCTCGATGAGCTTGAGATCCTGGTCCGCCGCGCTCTTGACGTCAAAACAATGAAAATCGATAATCTTTTCTACAAGGAAAGGCTTGAAAACCGCTACAGTATGCCCAATATTATCGGAAACTCAAAGGCGATGGAAGACATGTACAGCCGGATCCTTGCCGTGGCCCCGACAAACGCCAATGTCCTTATAGAAGGTGAAAGCGGAACGGGAAAAGAGCTCGTTGCCAACGCCATTCACTTCAACAGCACGAGAAAAAATAAGCGATTTGTAGCGTTGCACTGCGCAGCGCTGGCCGAAGGGGTTCTCGAAAGCGAGCTTTTCGGCCA
>JAFGJP010000300.1 GCA_016929035.1 Candidatus Auribacterota bacterium
AGCAGTCGAGCCTGCTTATGACGGGCTTAAACTGCTTATTTCGTAAGCTCCGCTTTGCATGCAAGGGCGGGATAAAAAAAAGGGATGAAATTTTAAGGTCTATGCTATAATACAACTGTTCAGTTTTTCTTGACGCATATCCTGATAAGAGCATGGAAAGAACAAGAAACATTCTTATAGGTCTTGATGGCGTTCCTTATCTTCTCATTGATCGCTTTACGAGAAGAGGCTTGATGCCGAACTTGAGAAAGTTCATCTTGGAGAACACGTTTCTCAAGATGACGTCTTCGATACCGGAGGTCTCTACGGTTGCGTGGAGTTCCGTGATAACAGGAACTTCTCCCGGGGAACACGGAATCTTTGGTTTCATGGAAGTCAATCCGAAGAATTATTCTCTCTATTTCCCTGATTCAAGAGATTTGAAGTGTCCCCCGTTCTGGACGCGGTATAAAAAATCGCTCATTATCAACGTTCCGTCCACCTATCCGGCCCAGCCCATGAACGGAATCATGATATCCGGATTTGTGAGTATAGACCTTGAGGGAGCCGTTCACCCCAAGTCTCTTCTTCCGGAACTCAAGGAGATGGGATACAAGATTGATGTCAACAACTCCCTGGCCAGAGAGTCTCCCAGAGGATTTATCGATGATCTCCACAAGACTCTGGAAATCCGTCTGAAGTTCCTGGAGAAAGTCTGGGACAGGGATGAATGGGAGCTGATCGTTTTTGTCATCACGGGGACAGACAGGCTTAACCACTTTTTCCTGGACGCCTTGGACAACCCGGCGCACCCGTACAAGGCGACCTTCGAGGAATACTATAACCTTGTGGACCGGACTATCGGGCGTATCCTAGACCGTTCAAAGGCAGAAGATAATATTATTATTTTTTCTGAACACGGAGCAGAAAAACTGGATGTTGAATTTTACGTGAATCGGTTTTTATATGAAAAAGGCTACATCCAGTATAAAAATGACGACCCCAAAACGCCTGCGGACCTTGATATCACGACGCGCGCATTTTGTCTTGATCCAGGAAGAATCTATATTAACTCTTCTGACAAGTTTCTTTTTGGGCGCGTTATGCCTTCTGAAAAAGAGGCCCTGATGATGGAACTTCAAATTTTATTTAAAAATCTTGTTATAGACGGCAAGAAAATAGTCAGAAAGGTCTACAGAGGGGAAAGCATTTACAAGGGGCCTTATGTCAACCGTTCTCCTGACCTTATCCTTATTTCGGAAACAGGCGTGGAACTCAAGGGAAGGATTTCCCACAATAAAATAATTGATAAGAGGATTTTCAACGGAAAGCATACCTATGAAGACGCTTTTGTAACTTTTAACAGAAAAGACAAAAGTCATCTTGCCTCTTCAGACTTTACTCTTGAAGGGGTGGCCGGTCTTTTATCTTAAAAAGAAAAGACGGATAAAGAAAGTAGGTGCGGACTATGCTGACAGTCAGAAAAGTCGAAAAAAAGGATGAAAAAGAGGTACAAGAACTCATCGAATCAATCATGCACAATGAGTTCATGAACGATGCGAAGCATTATACTTATGCTGATCTTGAGAGCATCACAAGCTATTATTCAGGAGAAAAGGATTATTTTTATGTTGCCGAGATCGATGGCAAGATCATAGGCACGGGAGCCGTTAAACAGGATGACAATGAAACGGCGCTTCTTCGAAGAGTTTTTGTGCACCCTTATTACAGGAATAAGGGTTACGGGCTTGTTTTGATAGAGACAGCCATTGATTTCTGTAAAAAGCATGGCTACAAGAATCTGGTTTTTCGCGGGACATCCCGCATGGAAAGGGCGCTCAACGTCTGCAAAAAGAAAGGCTTTCAGGAAAAGGAAAGGCTCGATCTCGGAGACATGTCGATTTACATCTACAATCTGGCCCTGCAATGATCCTTAAAAGAATTTTCAAAAAGAAGAATCGAACAACACGCCCGCATCGTGAAAAAACCCAACTCTCTGTCAAGTACGAGCTTTCTTTTGTGGATGAAGGATACGTTGAATTCGATTCCCTGTCCCCGAGGGCGATAATCGAAGATATTAATAAGAAGGGAATAAAGTTGACTGTAACCCCTATTTTTGATAAAAACCTATTTAAAAAAATCAGGAGACACAGGGCTTTTATATTCATAGAGCTTTCACTGCCCCCTGACAACGTCACCTTTCAAGTCAAAGGATTGTTGCGCTGGGCCAATAATGATACGAGCAAATTTCCATCTGTAACTGAAATAGGGGTTGAATTCACGGACATGTCTCCTGAAGAGAAGGTCATGATCAGCCGATTTGTCTCGCTGAAAGGAAAAAAGAGATAGTGAACCGACGCCGCTACCAGAGAACGCCGACTCAGTATTTTACGAAATTTGCCTTTATCAATGATAAGCTGGCTATTGAATCTCCTCCCGGGATGACCAGAGCGGTTATTGAAAACATCAGCTTCGGAGGAATATCCCTCATTATTATCCCTGAGATAGAGCCTGATATCCGCAAGAGGTTGAAGGACGGCAAGCTGAATATTTACTTGGATTTCAATTTGCCGCCGTCTTTAAAGCAGATAGAGATCACCGGCAAGGTGAAATGGATCAAGGATAAAAGCCTCAACAAAACCAGGATGAGCGTGGTCGGGGTCGAATTTATCAATAAGAATAAAGTCCTTTTCAAGGAGATAGACGATTTTATCAAGTCAGACGGCAAAGGCCCTCTTTTGAAGAACAAAAGGCGCTTCCCCAGGATACCCTCGAATATCAACGTTAAGTTCAGCGTCAGGAAATTTAAGAACGTCGGCTTGTTTTCGACTATGCACGAAGGTTTTGTTAATGATCTTTCAGCAGGAGGAATGTCGATGATCGTTGCGCCACCTCTCAAAAAGGGCTACATCAACAGCCTCCTTCAGAGGAAGAAGTACCTTTTTTTAAAATTTTTCCTTCCTGACAATAACCGTTTTCTCAGCCTGACAGGATTGCCGACGAGAATACGGAATATCAAGATCAATGATAAAACAGCGACTTATATGGGTATTCGTTTTATCAACATAACAGAAAGTGATCAGCATGAACTGATCGAGTTTATCTGTCATAAAAAGTCCTGTTTTGTCAGAGAAAATGTCATTGACCAGAATTCTTCTTCAAAAAAGCCGAAAAAATAGACGGACAGCCTTCATATCAGAAAATGAACGCTGGGATCAGAAAGAAAAAGCGCCATAGAAAGTTTGTATATCCACGTAATAAGAAGGATGAAGAGCAGCCATAGAGCGGCAATTTCCGGTTTTGTTTTCCACGGCCAGAGAAAATAGCGGTGGCTTCCCGTAAGCACGAAAAAGAGATTTATTAAGAAGAGGAAAACCGAGAAGAAAAAAAGAAAAAAGGCAAGCGGGTTGACAAGAAAGCCATGGAAGAGGTTTCCCGAAAAAATATAAAGGACACTTCGTGTAAATCCGCATGTCGCGCACGGGTAGCCTGTTAAGGATTTAAAGGGGCAGTTGTAGAGGTGAAGCATTTTTTTAAACAGACCGGATTCGGAGTAGAGCAGTGAGGAAACAGCAAGCAAAAAAAGAATGCTTCCGTTTAAGATGATGATTTTTTTATTGGTTTTCATCGGCAAACGTTTCAAAGGGTTGAACACCTATGGATTTTAAGGAAATTCTTAATAAAAAGAAAGGATTAATCAATCAAGCTCTTGAGAAATATCTCCCCGAAAGATCGCCTTACCCGCAAAGCCTGACAGAAGCTATGCGGTACAGCCTTTTTGCAGGCGGTAAGAGGATAAGGCCGGTTCTTTGCATGGAATCCTGTCGCCTATTCAGCAGCGATGAAACAGATGTTCTCCCCTGTGCGTGCGCGATGGAAATGATCCATACGTATTCTCTCATCCATGACGATCTTCCCTGCATGGACGACGACGACTTCAGAAGAGGCAATCCGACCTGTCATAAAAAATACGGCGAAGCTCTGGCTCTTCTTGCCGGCGATGCGCTGCTCACTCTTGCTTTTCACCTCCTCACCAAGCTGCAGTCAAAAAACGCCATGAGAGTGATAAACGAAGTCTCTGATCTGGTTGGGGGGGGAGGGCTCATCGGGGGACAGGTCGCTGACCTGCAAGGGGAAAAAGAAGGCGGAGACAGGGAAAAAAGCCTGCACTACATTCATTTGAACAAAACGGCCAAGCTTATCATTGCCTCAGTAAGGTCTGGTGCCCTTATCGGAGGAGCGGGAAGAACCGATGTGCTCAATCTGACGGTTTTTGCTGAAAATCTTGGATATGCTTTCCAGATATCAGATGATATTCTCGATGTGACCGGCTCGAAAGAAGAGCTTGGAAAATCGCCCGGCAAGGATAAGGAGCAGGACAAGCTGACATTTCCTTCCCTTTATGGCCTGGAGCGTTCAAGAGAGATTCTCTGTCAGAAGATCAATGCGGCTGTTGAAATATTAAAGCCTTATGGTAAGAAGGCTGCTTTTCTCTATGCCCTCACGAAGTATGTCGGGGAGAGGAAAAGTTAGGTCCGTTAGGCCGGTTTTGTCCGTTGAGACCGGGTGAAAGAAATAGAAGACAGAGATTAGAGAGGAAAACGCAAGAAGCGGGACGTGGAAAGAAGGACATAAAAAAGTCCATAGTCCGTTGAAAAATAACTGTTAACTATCAGTTTATAATATATCACCTTTTGACGTTCTTGCTTTTTCCAGTTAACCAGTCGACTAACTAGCCATGCAACAGGATTTTTCTCAGTACCTATGACTCATTATTCTCTATGTATTACGACAAGACTCGCATGAAGTGCGAACAATTGTATTTATTTAGAAATTCAGCGAAGCGTTCCTTTTCAACAGACCTAACCGACATAACGGGCATAACGGAATAAACCGATTAGGCAAATTTTCCCTGGTAAGATCTTCTTTTCCGCAGTTCGCTATTAATGGCTTCGATGACTTTTGTTTTGTTCATGGCCCACAAAGGTGCCACATGCGTTTCTTTTGTTCCTTCTCCTGTCAGCCGCTGGATGACAAGAGATCTCGGAAGACACTCGATAAGGTCTGCGGCCATTTGCGCATAAGTCTTTAGCGTGGGAAGCGCGATGCTCTTTTTCCTGTAAAGGATTTCCAGCGGCGTTCCTTTCAAGACGTGAAGCAGATGAATTTTTAAGTGATCGACCCGGCATTTTTTTAAAAAACGCGCCAGCTGATAAATGTCATTCCGAGTCTCCCAGGGAAATCCGAGGATGACATGCGCTCCCACTTCGAATCCCATCTGCTTTGTAAGCAGAGCGGCTTTTTCAAAAATTTTACTTCCATGGCCCCTGCGGATAAACCGCAGCGTTTTCTGTCTGACGGATTGAAGCCCGTATTCTATCCAGACGTCTTTATCGGCAAGAGAATCCCGTATAGCTGTTAACTTCTGCTCATCGATGCAGTCGGGCCTTGTCCCTATGGCGACAGCGACAACTTCAGAGAATTTTGACACCTGAGAAAAAATGCTTTCCAGCTTCCCGGGCGGAGCATACGTATTCGTATAGGCCTGAAAGTAAGCGATGAACTTTTTTGCATGCTTTTTTTTCAGGTGAATTATGATTTGTTCGCGTATTTGCTCCTCCACTGTCTTGCTTGAATCCGATACGGGCGATGCGCTTCCGTCAAGGCAGTAGATGCAGCCGCTTCTGCCGCCTTCCCGATTCGGACAGCCGAAACCGGCATTAACGGTAAGGCGCCTGACCTTTTCGCCATAGCGGCTTTTCAGGAATGAACTAAAGTCGTTGTAGAGTCGCTTCTCGGCATCCATAAGACGGAAATTGTTATCGAATATTACTAATAAATATTATAGAATAAGACATATTTTGATGTAACAGTTAATTTATAAGATACTGAAAACAAATGGCTCTCATTAACCTCAATGATTTGAAGCCGGGCATGGTTCTGGCTGCTCCTGTTTACAACAAAAACGGAGGACTGCTTCTAAATAAAGGAGTACCCCTCAGTGAAAAACATCTGAAGATCTTTAAGACATGGGGAGTGACAGAGGCCGATATTGAAGGCTATGATAAAGAAAAGCTTGAAGAAGAAGCTTATTCTTTTTTAAGCGATGAGGAAGCCCAGGAAATCGAAGCCAGGCTTCAAAACAGGTTTTTTGATTATTCATCGAGCGAAATCATGGCTGAAATTTTTCGTATAGCCAAGAAGCAAAAAATGGAAGTTTATATGAAAAAGGGGACTGAGGTCTGATGAGTACAAATGATGTCCTGTCTTCTATCGTAAAGAAAATTGATACGCTACCAACTTTGCCGACGACATTTGCAAAAATAAACAATATGATCCAAAATCCTAAAACAAGCGCCAATGACATCAGTGATGTGGTATCAAAAGACCAGGTGCTGACCGCGCGTCTGCTCAAGCTTGTCAACTCATCTCTTTATGGTTTTCCTGGACGTATTACAACGGTCTCCTCAGCTGTTGTCATCCTGGGGTTCAACGCCCTGAAAAACCTTGTTTTGAGCAGCTCTGTTTTCGATCTTTTTCAGGTCACAGGGAAAAGCGAGGTGATAGATCTCAACGAATTCTGGAAGCATTCCATAGCCTGTGCGGTGGCTTCACGGCTTATCGCTGTTCAGATCGATTACGGGGAGCCTGAAGAGCTTTTTGTAGCCGGGCTTCTTCACGATATCGGGAAGCTGGTAGAGATCCAGTATCTTCAGGCAAGCTTTATGAATGTTATCGAAAAAACGCGCAGCAGCAAAATCCTGATCGGTGACGCGGAAAAGGAGATTCTTGGATTTACACACAGCGACATCGGCTTTCTTCTGGGCAAGAAATGGAAGCTGCCTCTTTCTCTTAACGAAGCCATAGCCTGCCATAATGATTTTTCACAGGCGAGGAAGTTTCCTCAGCTTGTGTCTGCTGTTCATCTGGCGGATATTCTTGTAAGAGCAAAAGAGATCGGCGATCCTGGAGATATCTATGTGCCTGTTGTCGATGCGTCGGCATGGGACAGCCTCGGCCTCAGGCTGAGCCAGATCGAGACAATCATGGAGCGGATCGAAGAAGGCGTCAATGACGCCCTGAAATTTTTTAAGAGAGAAAATTAGGAAAACCAAATTGAAAAAGCTGTTACACGAATGACGTATGGAAGATAATATCAAAGAATATCAGGAAAAGTTGTCTCACATGGAAGACCGCCTGGAGAACTACCGCGTCCTTAATGAATACCAGGAAAAGGTTATTGCAGAAAAAAATGCCGAAAGGATCTATTCCAGGCTCATGGGGCTGATCGAACATTTCCTTCGCCCGGCGCTCACGGCAGTTTTTGTCGTGGACGAGGAGTTTGAGTTTAATCTTTTTAAAATATCAGATGAAGCATACACTGAAGAAGTAAAAAAAGAGTTTGACCATCAGGTGGAAGACGAGATCATCCCGTGGATACTCAATTCGCACAAAACGTCTATCGTCGAACCTGCAGAGAACAGGTTCAAGGAGCAGGATGTGCGCTCGGTGATCATTTCTCCTGTCAGCACGACGGACCATGTGATAGGCCTTCTGATGGCTTTTAAGAAAACATGGGAAAACGAGATTCCTCAAAACAGCATAGAGTTTATGAACCTGGCCCTTAAGATTACGGCCATGAGCATCGAAAACGCAAAGATCAACGAGCAGATGACCCAGAAGAACAAGGAGCTTGAATCGTATAAGGAATACAATCAGAACATCAATAAAAGCCTGACGGACGCGTTTATTGTAACAGATGAGAATTTTGCCATCAAGGAGATCAACAAGGCAGGGCTCCATCTCTTTAACTATACTCATGAAGACGTCGCCGGCAAGCCGCTTAAAGTTCTTTTTCCAGAGGATAAAGAAGAGGAGATCATCAGGCTTTTTAATAAACTCCTGAAAGAAAAAATCGTAAAGAATTATGACTTTGAAATCATAACAAAATTAGGGGACAGAATACCTGTGAGCTTTTCCTGCTCGATGATTTCAGCCGGCGATGGAAAACATATCGGGCTTGTCGCGGTTGTCAAAGATATGACAGACGTTCGCGGCCTTATTGAGAGCCTTCAGAAAGCGAGAGATGAGCTTCAGGAACAAAAAAATAAGCTTGAAGAACAGGTGGAACAGAGAACGCATGATCTGGCAGAAAGGCTTCGGGATATCCAGTATCTCTCTCAATATACTTCGAACATTCTGCAAAGCATGACAAGCGGGGTCATTGCTGTTGACAAAGATCTTATGGTAACAACGTTTAATCATGCAGCGGAACGGATCACAGGGATAGAAGATTTTGAGATCATCAATAAGAGGATTAAAGATTTCCCCTATTTGCAGAACATATGGCGGATGCTGGAAAAGACACTTTCCGCCAAGGCAGCGCTTCTTGGCAAAGAAGTCTCCGTAAAAAATAAAGAGAACAGGGAGGTTCCTGTTAATGTTTCAACATCTGTACTGACATCGCCATTGGGCGAGAGCAGGGGGGTGCTGTGTGTTTTTTCTGATCTTTCCCTCATCAAGGACATGCATAAAAAGCTGATTCAAAGTGAAAGAATGGTCGCTCTCGGAGAGATGTCCTATGCTGTCGCCCATGAGCTCAGAAATCCCCTGAACGTTATCAGGGGGCTTTCAGAGATCCTTACAGAAAAGATTCCTCAGGAGGAAAAGGAAAGGGAGTACATCGATACGATAATTTCGCAGATCGACAGGCTTGAGCTTCTTGTCCAGAAGATTTCGGAGTACGTTGGGCAGAGAGAGCCGGTTTTTGACAAGAATCTGGTCATGCCCTTCTTTCAGAAAACGGTAAAAATCTTTGAGAAGAACTCTTTGCAGAAAAGAGGCAGGGATATCCACTTCGCTGTCGAAGGCCAAAAGACCTTTCCGCGCTGTGATTTTGACAGAAAACAGATGGAACAGGTGGTCTTTAATCTATTGGAAAATGCCTGTGATGCCATAGAAAAAAAGGGGCAGGTTGCCATCAGCCTGCAATCTGACAGCGACTATCTGACGATAAAGTTCACCGATGACGGGAAAGGCATGCCGCCGGATGTCGAGGCCAAGGCGATGGAGGCGTTTTTCACGACACACAGGCCCGAGAGGACCGGCCTGGGTCTTGCGATATGCAAGAATATCATTGAAAGACATAATGGAAGCATAAGAATCAAAAGTGAATCCGGGAAAGGCACGACAGCAGAAATCAGAATTCCACTATCTCAGGAGGCTTTTTATGAAAAAAAAGAAAATCTTGCTCATTGAGGACGAACCCAATGTCCTGTACATGATGAAAGAGATGCTCGAGTTTCTCGGCTGTGATGTCCGGCCGGCAGCCCTGGCCCAGGAAGCCCTTACGTATGCGGAACGTGAAAAGTTTGATTATTACTTTGTTGATATTGTTATGCCTGATATGGATGGACTTGAAGCCATCGAACGCATGCTCCTTGTTGATATACCTGACAAAGTTGTTGTCATCAGCGCCAATCTCAACACGGCCAATGTCGAAAAAGCCAGAAGGCTTGGCATACAAAAATTCGTCGCCAAACCGGTTAAGATGTATGACCTGAAAAGGATTTTTAAGGAGAAGCAGGAGGAGGAAGACCTGCAAAGCTGAAAGATGCGAAAAGGGGAGCAGATGAGAAAGAAAAGAAAAGTTCTTCTTGTCGAGGACGATTACAGCGTTCAGCGGATGATGAAGGAAATGCTCGAGGTCCTGGGCTGCGATGTGACAATTGCAACGCTCGGCGAACAGGCTGTTCAAATAGCCCGGAAAGATTCTTTTGATTATTATTTGGTCGATATTCTTATGCCTGACATTGATGGATTAGAAGCGGTTGAAAAGATGCTGATTTCCGGTGTTTCTCAAAAAGTGGTTGTAACAAGCGCAGATCTCAGTCCTGAAAACCTGGAAAAAGCGCGGATTCTGGGAATTCAAAAATTTTTATCCAAGCCCATCCAGATGTATGATCTGGAAAGATTGTTCAAAGAGCTTGAACAGGAAAGAGATATTGACAGCTGAGGATTTAAGCAAAGAGATGGACTTTTTCGATAACGAAAAAAATCCGGAGTGAAACAATGAGATGGGTCGTCATCATGGCCGGGGGTTCAGGCGAAAGGTTCTGGCCTCTCAGCCGGACAAATAAGCCAAAGCAGCTGCTGAATATTGCCGGCCGCTCTTCTCTGGTAAGACAGGCTTATCAAAGGGCCCGGCTTCTCTGCCCTGCGGAGAGGATATGCGTTGTAACAGGAGGGAATCTGAAGAGTTCCATCAGGAAAGAAATCAAAGAATTGCCGGAAAAAAACATTTTTCTCGAGCCCATGATCAGAGATACAGCCGCCTGCATAGGGCTCTCTGCTTTTTTGATACAGCAAAGGGACAGCACTGCCGTCATGGCGGTTTTTCCGGCTGACCATGTCATAAAGAATGCGTCTTTTTTTAAAACGATACTTAAGGATTCATTTCGAGCTGCCCGGGAAGGGTACTTTATCACGCTGGGAATACGTCCATCCCTGCCTTCAACGGCTTACGGGTATATCGAAAAGGGGAAGGCTTTGGACCGGCATGGGAAAACTGTTTTTTATTCTGTCAGGAAGTTTCATGAAAAGCCGGGAAAATCAAGGGCGAAGCGTTTTTTTCATTCCGGTCGTTTTTTTTGGAACAGCGGGATTTTTGTATGGAAAGCAGAAGATTTTCTTTTGAGCTTGAAAAGGCATCTCAAGAAGACCTATGACGGGCTTTCTTCTCTCAAGCCGTTTCTCCGCTCACCGAGAAAAATTCAAAGACGTCTCAAAAAAATTTATCCCTTTTTCCCCCGCATCTCTGTTGACTATGCTGTCATGGAGAAAGTCAAAAACGTTCTTGTTGCCATACCTCCCCGCAATTTTTTATGGGACGACATTGGCTCATGGTCTTCTCTGGAGAGACATTATCCTAAGGACCGGAAAGGCAATGTCTGCCTGGGACAGGTTCTCTCTGAAGACGCGGAAAAGACGGTTGTCGTTAACAGGTCCAGTCAAATGCTGGCAGCGACAGTGGGCACGAAAGATCTGGTTATCGTATTGACGGATGATGCTCTTTTGGTCTGCCCGAAAGAGAGAGATCAGGATATCAAGAAGATCCTGAAGAAGATTGATCAGAAAAAACAACTGAGAAAGCGGTTTCGATGAGAGTCATGGGGATCGATATGGGGACAAAGACCACAGGAATCGCCGTGAGCGATGAAAAAAAGATCATAGCTTCTTCAAGGGAAAACATCACAAGCTATCAGAATATACACGAGCTGGCCGACAGAATAAGCGAAAGGATAAAAAAGCTGTCTTTAGAGACAATTGTTATTGGGAATCCGGTTCACATGAGCGGGCGGAAAAGTGATTTTTTTGATAATATTCAGGATCTCGGCAAACGGCTGACACAGCTGACAGGTATTCCTGTCGTTTACTGGGACGAACGCCTTTCGACTCAGGCCGTTGAAAGGACAATGATCGAAGGAGATCTCTCAAGAAAAAAAAGAAAAAAACTGATCAACGCGTCTTCGGCCCAGTGGATTTTGCAGGGCTATCTTGATTATTTAAGGGAAAAGGAAGATAATAAAGGTAAGAGACAGATTTAACAGGATCACGAAGGCGACAACGTCATACACATAAGAAGAGTCAGGGTAATAAAAAATACAGCGCGTCAAGCATCGCGGATCCATTATCGATTATCAATATGTTTAAAAAATTAAAAAAAAAGAAAGCTCCTGAAAGGCGGAAATACAGGCGGGTCCGCATCAGTGAGATCATAAGCGTCAACATTTACGACGAGAAGAAGGTCATTCAATCTCTTGAAAACGGTGGCCTTTCGAAAAACTTGAGCTTAAAGGGTCTTCTTTTTGAATCAAAGATGAAGTTTTCCCTCTACGGCCGTATAAGAATGGATCTGGATGTTTCCCTGACGCCAAATGTAAAAATGATTTCCATCGTTGGAGAGATCATTCGGATAGAAGAGATCATCAAGGACCAGAGATACGAGTACGGGATCAGTTTTGTCAGAGTCCCGAAGAAAGATGAACAAGCGCTAGAAAAATTCATCGAACACTGCACCGGGGAAGGAGAAGATGAAAAAGGATTTATGGACAAGAAAAGGTCATTTCTTTTTCATTTTTTTTCCGAAAGCGGCATGAGCTACAGCGAAAGAGAGCGAGGATGGTTTAAGATACCGCCTGTCAGAAAAAGAAAAATATTGGAATGATTTTTAAGAAAATATTCAACTAAGTGTTAAATAATTTTACATTTTATCTTATAATAAAGTTGTCTAAAATTTCCTCATAAATTAATCATTCTATAACTATTTGGATACCAATAAGTTAATAATAATAAAAATTATTGGCCATTTTGGCACAGAACCAGCATATAGAAAGAACTTGAATTATAAAATAATTTACCTTACAGTTAAATTAATAGACATGATATGTGCAATGTCAAGTCAATGGAATTGACGAGGTTATAAAATGACAGAAGACAAAAATATGGAATCAACGGAATTCCTGAAAAAGACAAATCTTTATAAAGAGTTTGTCGCTGAAAAAGAAGAGATTCTTAAGCACAAATGGATTGAAAGTCAGAAAGCCGGGTTTGATATCGGATACGATAAAGCCTTTTTTGACTGGGAAATAAAGTATTACAGAGAGTGGAAGAAAAAAAGGGAATCCGATAAAACCAAAGAATTATCGGCCTGAAAAAAACCTCATATCTTTTCTCGCGAAAAAGTAAGTCAAAATTCCATAAACCAGGATACCTGTCACGACAGAGACCGTCAGAGACACAAGAGCTCCTCCTGTCACGTTTTTCAGATAAAAATCAGAAATCTTATAGATAAGAATTGTACATGTCCCCATCCCGAGCGACATCAAAAGATATTTGCCGGTAAGCTTGATAAAATCGTGAATAAAGTTATATTTCAGTTTTTTCCCGAGGATAATCAAAAGAAAAAAAACATTCACACCTGTAGCGATTGAAGTGGCCAGAGCAATTCCTGCTACACCGATGATCAGCATAAAGATGATGTTTAAAACGATATTGAGAATCATGCAGAAAAACGCGATTTTTGTAGGCGTCATGGAATCTTTTAGGGCATAGAACGCGTAGGTCAGCGTTTTGAGGTTGGCGAAAGCAAAAATGCCCAGAGAGTAGCACGAAAGCACGATCGCCGTTACAATCGTATCATTTTGGGTAAAGGCCCCTCGTTCGAACAGCGCCGCGACAATGGGACGCGAGAGGACAATAAGCCCTATGGAAGAAGGGAGAGCGATAAAAAGCGAAAGCTTTAAAGAATAGAGGATTTTTTCACTGAGGCCTTTTTCATCTTTCTGGCTGCTTGATCTGGAAAACTCAGGCAAGGCGGCAAGAGCTATGGATACGGCAAAAACTCCGAGCGGCAGCTGGTATATCCTGTTGGCATAGTTCAAAACAGACGGGCCTCCCGGGCCTGAGATGACGGCGATGATCTTATCGAAGAGAACATTGATCTGCATGATGGAAACGGCAAAAACAGAAGGAAGGTAGAGTCTGAAAAAATGAGAGATCCCGGGATGATGAAAAGCGAGTGAGAACCTCAGCGGTATTTTCAGTCGAAAAATAAGAGGCACAAAAAACAGCCACTGCAGAACGCCGCAAAGAAGAACAAGCCATGCAAGAACGAGCACCTGGTGATAGGGTCCTTTCAAGGTAACGGCCGAGATCCATATTCCCAGGATAAGAACGATGTTCAGAATGACCGATGAAAGGCCCGGCAGGGCATAATGTCCGAAATAGTTGAAAATCCCGAACAGGAAACCGATTGTGCAGACAAGAATCACATAGGGGAACATAATGCGTGAGAGGTGGATAATATAAGAAATCCTTTCTGCTTCGACCGAAGGGTGAGCAAAGCTTAATATCAAAAGAACGAAGACCGTCAGTATCAGGAGGAACAAGGTCAGCATGGAAAGAATTGTATTCAGGAGGCGCCATGCGGACTTCTTGTCTTTTTCAAAATAGTCTGAAAAAATCGGTATGAACGAGCCTGAAAAAGCTCCCTCTCCAAAAAGTTTTCTGAAGAGGTTGGGAAAGACAAAAGCTGTTATAAATGCGTCAGCAAAAATACTTGTTCCGAAAAAGCGGGCAAAAACCATTTCCCGTATAAGTCCGAGCACCCGGCTGACCGTTGTCATCGAACCAAAAGAGCCTGCTTTGCGGAGAATAAAGGAATGTTTCTTCATATCTGCTAGTGTAAACGAAAAAACAGGAAAAATCAATTAAGACCCCAGACACGAGACCCAGGATTCAAGACTTAAGAAGTAGAAAGCATATAGTGAAAGTAACTTACCAGCCGTTAAGGGACGCTATGATTCGCACGAGGTGGGAAAGATTTGTGCTTATTCGTGCTGTGAGCCCCGTTTAGCCGGTGCATTCACAGCTAATTTATTCATTATCTGTACGCAGTACATCTTTTCAATCTTGTGTCTGGAGTCCCGGGTCTTGGGTCTGATTCATCACTTTTTCTTGAAAATCTTGACCAGGCTGAAGATAGGGATAAGAACAGCCAGCGCCATCGAGCCGACAAGTATGGCCATGATAAGCAGCATGAGAGGGCCGAGAACGGATGTCATGTTTTGTATGGAGTAATCGACTTCAACAGTATAAAACTCTGAGATTTCTGTCAGCATCTCATCAAGCTTTCCCGTCTGTTCACCAGCGGAGATCATCTGAATCACCATAGGAGGGAACACCCCGCTCATCCTCAATTGTTCGGAAATCCCTTTTCCCTTTACAACGTTCTCTCTCAGCTCGACCAGGATAACCTTCAGGACGGAATTTCGGACCGTGTTTTCCGTAACCGTCAGGCACTGAACAAGACTGACACCGCTTTTAAGAAGGTTGCCGAGCGTCTGCGTCATGGTGGCAATATTATAGTTCATGATCAGCTTGCCCAGCACAGGAGTCGAGAGAAGAAACTTGTCAAAGTTGAATTTTCCTTTTGGGTTTTGAAGGTATTTTTTAAAAAGAACGACCGCGACAATGATACCGACAAGCATTGCCCACCAGTAGTTCTTCAGAAGATAGCTGGCATTGAGAAGAAGGCGCGTGAAAAAAGGGAGCTCCTTTCCTGTCTTTTCGAAGATCTCGACAAAACGTGGCAGGACCCACGTGAGCATGCCTATGGAGATCAGTATCATCATTCCAAAAAGAAAAACAGGATATATCATGGCGGCTTTGATCTTGGCCTTGATCTCCATCTGCTGAAATCCAAGGTCAGCCAGCCTCTGAAGGACTTCTTCGAGTTTGCCGCTGACCTCGCCGACATTTATCATGTTGACATAGACCTCGGGAAATAATTGGGGATGTTTAAACATGGCTTCAGACAAAGATGAGCCTGCTTCAACATCCTTTTTTATGTCTTCGATGATCCCTGCAAATTTTCTGTTCGGGGTCTGGCTGGCCAGGCTGGATAAGCAGGTCAGAAGGGGAAGGCCGGCCGCAAGCATTCCGGAAAGCTGACGTGTAAAGATGATGATCTCCTGCTTTTTGACCTGCTTGAGATTATTGAAAAACGTCTCGAAGTCTTTCTGGAATTTTGACTGCTCCCAGATGGAAACGATCGTGTATCCGGAATTCTGAAGGTGTTCGGCAAGGGCTTCCCGCGTTCTTTCTTCTACTTTCCCCTTGATAAGGATTCCGAACTTGTCTCTGGCTTTGTAATTAAATATTGGCATAAAAAAAAGTGTTTATCAGATTTTACAAAAAATCGACATTTGATGTCAATTTATGTTTTAGCGCAATATGCTGGCGCGCAAATTGTTCTTTATCCGATCATTTGAAAAAATATGATGATTATTGTCGGTAAACGACGCGCGAGTCATCAAACACGCTTGTGACTGCCACGCAGCTTCTTTGCAATACTTTCTATGAGCCTCTCACTGCAGCGAACGGCTCAGCTAAGCCCTTGCAATTCAAAATGCTGTCCTGTACAATAAAATTCATATTTCTGATATAAAAACATTATCTTACTACTTATCGTATATCAAAGCTGAGGAGATTAGCCCGGAAAAAATTTTCATGCAAAGCTGCATAATCACAATCGACGGACCGGCTGGAAGCGGTAAAAGCACGCTGGCCAGACAACTTGCTGAAGCCCTGGATTTTGCTTATCTCAATACCGGGTTTATGTACCGCGCCCTTACTCTTGAAGTCCTCCAAAAAAAAATTGACCCAGAGGATGAAAAAGAGTGCGTCCGGCTTGCCAGAAAGATGCATTTTAAGATAGTGAAAAAAGACGAGGAAGTTTTCCTTTATCTGGACGGAAAGCCTGTCTCAGAAAAAATAAGATCAGAAAGGGTGGACAGGAATGTATCAATTGTGAGCCGTCATCCTGAAGTCAGAAGCATTATGGTAGAAAAGCAAAGAGAACTGGGATCAAAGAGAGATACTGTCGTCGAAGGAAGGGATGCGGGAACGCGCGTTTTTCCGGATGCGAGAGCGAAAATATTCGTCACCGCTACAATTGAAGAACGAGTAAAAAGACGGCATCTAGAATACGCCGAGCAGGGCCAGCCTGTCGGACTGGCCGTCATTATGGCTGACCTTAAAAAAAGAGATGAAATGGATTCAAGGAGGTCCTGCTCGCCTCTCAGCAAGGCAAAGGATGCTTTTTTGCTGGATACGACCGGGATGACTAAGGAAGAACAGCTTAAGCAGGCCCTTGATATCCTTCGTGAAAAGGGAGTCCTTCATTAAGAATGAAAAAGAACATGAGATATTTTTTCTACATGTTTACAAGAGGCCTTCTTTATCTTTTCAGCCTCATCTGGTTCAGGATTTCGATCAAAGGAAAAGAGAACCTGCCGGGATATGGAGGATATATCTTTGCTTCCAACCACACATCGCATCTTGACCCTGTCTTTTGCGGGCTGGCCAATCCGTGGCCTCTTTACTATCTGGCTAAAAAGGAGCTTTTTAAGATTCCTGTTTTCGGGACTCTTATACACATTTATTACTCCATTCCGATTGACAGGGCAAAAGGAGATATCCGAGCGATCAAAATCGCGATCGACCTTTTGATGTCAGGGAAACCTGTTCTGATGTTTCCTGAAGGGACACGGAGCGAGGATGGGCATATCAAGGAAGCCAAGAGAGGCGTCGGTTTTATCGTGGACAAAGCAGGCGTTCCTGTTGTCCCGTGTTATATTGACGGTGCGATGAAAGCGTTGAGGAAAAATTCAAAAGTCATTTACCCTGTCAAGATAAGAGTCCTTGTCGGCCGGCCTCTTTTTTTTCAGGATATCTTAAGTGATGATATGAAAAAAGAGGATAGGCAGACAAAGATCTCCCAATCGATCATTCGTGCTATCAGAGAGCTCAAGGATCAGCTGGAGGAAAAGAGTTGAAAATCGCCCATGTTATTACCCGCATGATAATCGGCGGAGCGCAGGAGAACACGCTTTTTACGGTTCAGGGATTACGGGAATATGAATCGTATCAAGATGTCGATCTCATTACCGGTCCGACGACCGGTCCGGAAGGAAACCTGATCGAGTATCGCGGATTAAAGGAAGGCCGTGACTATATTCTCGTTCCAGAGCTCGTTCGGAATATTCATCCTTTCAAGGACGCGGCCGCCTTTTTTAAGCTCTGGAAGATTTTCAGGAAGAAAAAGTACGACATCGTTCATACGCACAGCTCAAAAGCGGGAATACTCGGTCGTCTGGCTGCATGGGCCGCCGGAGTCAAAATAATCGTGCACACTATCCATGGCCAGCCATTTCATGAATATCAGTCAAGTCTTCTGAATGCGGTTTACGTTTTTTTAGAAAAGCTGGCCGCAAAGGTTTCAACAAAAATTGTTACTGTCTGCCGTGTGATGGAAGAAAAATCTCTTGAAAAGGGCATCGGCAAAAAAGGACTGTTCGTGACGATTTATTCGGGCATGGATCTGGATTCTTTTTTGAACGCTTCCCGGGAGCGCGAGAAGATGAGAGAAAAGCTGGGAATTCGGCCGGACGAGATCGTTATCGGCAAGATAGCGAGGCTTTTTCACCTGAAAGGACATGACTTTTTGTTTGAGGCCGTCAGCAGAATAGATAAAGAAAATAGCAGGATCCGGGTGCTTCTTATCGGCGATGGCATACTCAAGGAGCATTTGGAAAAAAAAGCGGAAGAGCTCGGCATCAGGGACGCGCTTATTTTTGCCGGGCTGGTTATGCCGGATGACATTCCTCTTTATATCTCAGCCATGGATATCCTTGTTCACGTCTCGCTCCGGGAAGGACTGGCAAGGGCCCTTCCCCAGGCAATGGCCGCTGGCGTTCCGGTTGTCAGCTTTGACGTTGACGGGGCAAGAGAAGTCGTGGAAAATGGCGAGAACGGCTATCTTGTTGAAGCCTGTGATGTCCCTATGCTCGCTCAGGCCATTTCGACTTTGATTCGGGATGCCGAGTTTAGAAAGAGGTTTGGGCAGTACGGGCGTTTGAAAGTCGACCCGATTTTTCGCAAAGAATTTATGGTAAGAAAGATCAACGATCTCTACATGGAGCTGATGGAAAATGGAACACGTTCTCGTTAGCCTGTCGATATTTTTTGCCTGTTTTATCCTGGCGCTTGTTTTTACACGCTTTTGCCTTATCGCGGCACGGAAGCTGGCTTTTCTCGACCATCCGAAGGGAAGGAAAAACCATGCCGCACCTGTGCCTCTTCTCGGAGGAGCAGGCATATACCTTTCGCTTTTTGCCGGCGTCTACCTTCCTGTTATCGTGCTTTCCCTCTGGCCGGATGTTCTGGTTCAAAAATTTCCTTTTCTCGAGAACTATATGGCAGGAGCCTTGAAAAAACTCCCTCTGCTTCATGTTGTCTTTTTAACAGGCCTGGGCCTTCTCATTACGGGGCTTATTGATGACAAGAGAGGGATGAATCCTTATGTTAAACTTTTTCTTCAGGTGCTTGCCGGCAGCATCATGTATCTTTTCGGGGTCAGGATCACTCTTTTTGTGAAAAGCGAGGTCTTTTCATACGCCGTCACAACGTTCTGGTTTGTTCTTCTCATCAACTCGTTTAACCTGCTTGATAACATGGATGGTCTTTCTGCGGGGATCGGCATGATCGTATCGATCATGATGTTCTTCATTTCACATTTTTTTGGAAACTTTCTCATGGCGAGCCTCAGCGCCGCGACGGCGGGGGCTCTTCTGGGGTTTCTTGTTTTTAACTTTCATCCTGCCAGGATCTTTATGGGCGATGCCGGCGCGCTTTTTCTCGGCTTTATGATGGCCGTCATCATGATCCTTACGACGTACTACCAGCCAAACGGCTATCCGAGATACGTTGCTTACCTTGTGCCTTTGATTGTTCTGATGGTTCCTCTTTATGATACGTTTTCGGTTATTGTCGTCAGGCTCATCAAGGGCGAATCGATCATGAAAGGCGACAGGAATCACTTTTCTCACCGTCTCGTGAGGCTTGGCATGGGCGTCAGGTACGCCGCTTTGTTTCTTTACTTCATTACTTTTACCACAGGGATCTCAGCGCTTTTCCTTTTCTGGGTGGGCCTGACCGGCGCGGTTCTTGTCATGATCCAGGTCTTCTGCCTTTTCGGGATAATCGTGATCTTGGAATATTACGCCAAAAAAGGAAATGAAAAATGAGAAGACTCCTTTCTGCCGCGAGCGGGCTCTGTCTCAATGCGTCTCTCGTTCTTACGGTTTTTTTTACGTTCATCTTCCCTTTAAAGTTTGGTCTGCCGTATCTGTCAAACATCATCCTCTTCCGGCCGACGCTGGACATATCGGACACGGGTTTTTTCTTCAGTGAATGGGTTCACAACCTTTGGGCCAATGAGCTGGCTATGATGATTATTGTTGCCGCTTTTTTCCTCTTTATGATGGGCGCTGCTTTAAGAAAAGATTTTCTTTTTCGCGTTTCCTGGCCGGATTTTCTTTTTATTCTTTTTTTGATATCTGCCGTTCCGTCTGTTTTTTTCAGCAAAAGCCTGAAACATTCTCTCAACTATTTTCTTCTGTTCTGCAGCTATTACCTTTATTTTTTTCTTCTCAACCAGCACATGGGTGATAAAAGGAAAAGACAGGTTTTCTACTTTGCTTTTTTTGCTGCTTTTCTTCTTGTTCTTCTTCAGGGACTTTATCAGTATTTTGTCGGCATTGACGAAACGGTTGAATTTATCAAGAAAAGCTCGCCGCAGCTTTTGGATAACCCTGATTTTGAAAGCCGGATTCTTTCAAAAAAAATGTTTTCGACATTTATTTACTCAAACACTTTTGCGGGTTTTCTTCTTCTGGCGCTGCCCGTTATGACCGCCTTTATTTTTTCCTCTGATAAAAGGATCCTTTCAGGATTCATCATGAGCCTTTTTTTTGTGCTGGTTTTTTCCTATGCCTACCTGTACTCTTTGGGCAGGCCCGATCTTGTCGGCTATGCTTTTTTGTGGTCAGCCCTTTATCCGGCAGGAGGAGTTTTTGCTCTTTTCAAAACGCGGTCAGAGGGAGCCGTGATTTCCTTGGCGGCCGCGGCAGGCGCGGCAGGAACTTATTTTCTTCTCAGGTACAGGCGATATTCCTGGGCGCTTTTTTCCGCGGTCACCCTCTTTCTTGCGGCGGGCGCTCTTTTTCTGTGGACTCCCGCTGAAAGCAAGCAAAGGGTAGAGAGAGGCCTGCAGGCATCTCTCGGCGTCAGAAGTCAGTATTATCAGGCAGGATTAGCCATGATGAAGGAAACGTCTTTCTTTGGTTCAGGCCCCGGCACGTTCGGCATACGGTACTCGCAGTTCAAGCTGCCCGAGGCCGAAGAGACGCAGATGGCGCACAATGTCTTTCTTCAGCTTGCTATAGAAACAGGCCCTTCTTCAACAGTCTTTCTGCTGCTTTTTTTCGTTTTTCTTATCTGGATGAGCATCCACAAAAGATCTGAAAAGGGATCAGGCCGGGAAAGCCTTTTATGGGATGTTTTCCTTTTGACTTCTCTTTTGTCGGCCATCTTTCACAACACGATCGATTTTGATTTTTTTGTTCCTTCCTACGGCTTTGCCCTCATGTTTGTCGCAGCGATCATTGCCGGAAGGTCACAGAAAAATCCTGCCTGTCAGCCGGCAGGAGCGCCTTCTCTGCTTATTCTCAAAAAGGCCTCTTTTGTTCTGGCAGCCCTGATCGTGACGTTTACACTGATGCGATATCTCGGAAGGTCTTTCCTTTCTTCTCAGCATTACCGGAGATCAATGGAGTATTTCGACCAGGGCCTGGTGCCGCGCTCGATCGACGAAATGAAGGAAGCCATGGACATTGATCCCCTGAACGACATGTTTTATTATGATACGGCGCGAAAACTTGTTTCTGTCCGGGATTTTTCCGGAGCGGAGTATTTTTATTGCGCAGCCATCAAGATGAGCCCTGAAAAGCCGTATTACCACTATGAGTATGCTTTGGCGATGTTTAAAAACGACCAGAAAAGCAGGGTTCCTCTGCGGGGAGAAGAGATCCTGGGAGAGCTGAAGGAAGCCATCCGTCTTTATCCGACAAAAGAACTTTACAGAAGAGAAATGGAAAAATTTGAAAGAATCATTGAGGGCACGTCATCATGAATATTCTCCTCAGGACTTTGCGAGTTGAAAACATCGGGATCATTGAAAGCCTGAGCATTGAGTTCGGAGACGGATTGAACGTCCTCACGGGAGAGACGGGCGCAGGGAAATCGCTTGTCCTTAATTCTTTTAACATGATTCTTGGCGAAAGGGTCAGCGCGGAGACCGTTCTCCGCACAGGCCAGGAAGAGGCTTCGATAGAAGCTGTTTTTGAGCTGAATGGCCGGTCTCCTGTGACGGATTTTTTAAAAACCATTCAAATTCCTCAGGAATCCGACGACATCTGGATTAAAAGAGTGATCACGCGCTCGGGTAGAAACAGGTCATGGATCAACGCGCATGCGGTCTCTCTTTCAGTTCTCAAAGAGCTTGGACATCTGATGGCGGACATGTGCGGAAATCACGCCCACCAGGAGCTCCTGAACGCTGAGAATCATATTGTTCTTCTGGATAAATTCTGTCAGAACGATGATGTTATCGAGAAGTGGGATAGCGGGCTGAAGGACTATACGTCGCTTTTACAGAAGATGAGAGAGCTCGATCAAGAAGAGCGTTTGAAAAATGAAAAACTGATGATTTACCAGATGCAGAAGGATGAGTTGAAAGTTGTTGCAGAGCTTAAAGATCCGGAAGAGGAGCTACTCAAAAAACACAGCCTCATGGCTGATGCGGAGAATGTCAGCCGGGCTGTTCACGAGCTTTTATCTCTTGTCTCCAGCGAGGATCACGGGCTTATAGAGAGGTTTCGAAAGACCCTTCAGGCGTGTGATTTTCTATCCAGGTACAGGTCAGATTTTGTCGAGTACAAAAAGGAAATCGAATCTTCCATGGAAACGCTTGTCGAACTGCAAAGAGAAGCGGAATCTTTCAGTGAGGGAATGGATTTTTCAGGTGAAGAGATGGAAAAGATCGAAGAGACGCTATCTCAGGTCAAGCGTCTGAAAAGCAAATACCAGAAAAGCTTGGAAGAGCTTAAAGATTACAGGCAGGAGCTTGACGAAAAGATCCGCATCCTTGATAACATCAGTGTTGAGAAAGAAGACATTGAGCGCTCGCTGAAAAAGATGAAAAGCCAGGTCATTAAAGTCGGAAAGGTTCTTTCTCAGAAAAGGAAGGCCGGCGCCCTTAAGCTGGAGAAGCTTATCGAAAAGGAGCTCAGCGAGCTTTCGATCAAGAACGTGAAGTTCGAGGTCAGGATTTTTACAGAAGGCCGCGACGGCATTCCCTATGAAAAAGCGGAGTTTTATATTCAAACCAATGTGGGCGAGGAGATAAAGCCTCTGAAAGACATCACATCAAGCGGAGAAGTCTCGCGCATCATGCTTTCGCTTAAAAAAATATTTTCCGATGTTGACAAAATCCCGATTTTGATTTTTGATGAAATAGATTCAAATATTGGCGGCGAGACAGCTTTGGTCGTCGGCAGCAAGCTTTGCGGCATCAAGAAAAGTCACCAGTTGATCGTGATAACGCATATGCCCCAGATAGCCAAGTTTTCCGACTGGCATCTGTCGGTGAGAAAAAGGGAGATAAAAGGAAGAACAGCTGTTTTTGTCAGCAGGCTTAAAGGAGAAGAGCGAGTAAAGGAGATCGCCCGGATGATGGGAGGGGAAAAGATCACAAGCGTTGTTAAGAAGCATGCTGAAGAACTCATCAAACAAGGAGGGAACAAGTGACGCACAGCACGAACTGGGATCTGGAGGAACTTAAACTGTTTAAAAAAGGCAAGGTCAGAAATGTTTACGATCTGGGCGACAGGCTTCTTTTTCTGGCAACAGACAGGATCTCAGCTTTTGATTTTATCTTGCCGACGCCGATCACCGATAAGGGGAAGATCCTTACTCAGATTTCTCTGTTCTGGTTTGAATTTTTTAAGGAAAAAGTAAAAAATCATTATATAACAAGCCGGGTGGAGGATTATCCTGAAAAATTAAAAAGATACGCCGATGTTCTGGAAAAAAGAAGCATGGTGGTGAAGAAGACAGAGGTCGTTCCGATCGAGTGCGTTGTGAGAGGGTACCTTTCAGGCTCCGGGTGGAAAGAATACAGGAAAAGCTCCACGGTCTGCGGCATTTCCTTGCCCGAAGGCCTTAAAGAATCAGATAAGCTCGACGAGCCGGTTTTCACCCCGGCAACAAAAGCCGAAGAGGGCCATGACGAGAATATCAGCTTAGAGAGGATGAGAAGCCTTGTCGGGAGCGAGCTCTCCGAGCGGATCAAGCTGATGAGCCTTTCGCTTTACAGGGAAGCAAGAGATTATCTTGCTCCCAAGGGGATCATCCTGGCAGATACGAAGTTTGAGTTCGGGCTGAACAATGGTGATCTGATCCTTGTGGATGAAGTCCTGACGCCTGATTCCTCGCGGTTCTGGCCGTCTGAAGATTACGAGCCCGGCCGCTCACAGAAAAGTTATGACAAGCAGTATGTGAGAGATTACCTGGAATCTATCCAGTGGAACAAGCAGCCCCCGGTCCCGGAGCTTCCTTCCGACATAGTCGAGAACACGCGCGAAAAATATTTGCAGGCCTTCTGCATCATTACCGGCAAGAAAGAACTGTAGAAAAATATTTTGTATAAAAAATAAAACTCATCGCAGAAGCGCAGAAAAAAAGAACATAGAAACAGGGTATCTGCGTTTCTGCGATTATTTTTATAATCTTAATTTTTGATTTTTTCTAACACCGCTGTAGTGTTATAATCCTTTTTTCATCAAAGGAAAAGATATGAACAGGAAAAAGTCAGTAATTATTATAGGAGCAAACGGACAGCTCGGCTATGATCTCAAGCAAGTTTTTGCAGATTGGAAAGTTGTTTCGCTGAACGGCCCTCCGGAAAAAGACATTGATATCCGGGATGAGGAAAGCATCAAAAAAGCTTTTCAAAAGACAAAGGCTGATTTTGTTATCAATACAGCGGCTTTTACAGATGTGCCTAAATGTGAGGAAGTAAAGGAATTTGCTTATCAGGTCAACAGCCTGGGCGCCAAAAATGTGGCCAGAGCATGCCGGGAAAAGGGATTTGCGCTTATCCATATCAGCTCTGACTATGTCTTTGACGGAAAGAAGCATTCTCCTTATACAGAAGACGACGGCCCTCACCCGCTTAATCATTACGGCTTTACAAAGCTTGAAGCTGAGCGCCTGATAAGAAAAGAAACAGATTCTTATTACATCCTGAGAACAAGCGGGCTTTACGGAAAGGCCGGGTGCCTTGTCAAGGGAGAGAATTTTGTGGACAAGATGCTCCGTTATGCTGAAGAGAAGCAGGACATAAGGGTTGTTGATGATGAGATCCTTACGCCGACATCATCGCTTCAGCTGGCAAAACAGATCAGAAGGATCTGCGAAGAGAGGCCGGATCCGGGAATTTATCATGCGACCAACCAGGGACAGTGCAGCTGGTATGAATTTGCCAAGGAGATCTTTCACCTCACAGGAAAGAAAGTCGTTCTCACGGCTGTGCATCAGAAGGACTTTCCATCACAGGTCCTCAGGCCCCTTTATTCTGTTCTGGAGAACAGGAACCTCAATATCCGCGATCTGGACGTCATGGATGACTGGCACGATGCCCTGAAAGAATATCTGGAACAGAAAGGGCTTTTAAGGAAACATCTACTGTAGCTTTCATTTAGGAGTTTTTCGCAGATATTCATAGAAAAAAGGTGGTAGCCACGCCAGCCAGCCATTGCTGGCGAGGTCTCGCCTTTGGCGGAAAGGGCCAAGAAGGAACACGAAGTAGTTTCCTCCCCCGTTGGGCAACGCCCCTCACGGGGGAGGAGATTTAGAGGAAGGTTTCGTAAATTATCTGTCTTCTGTTTTTCCAACGGACTTAACGGACCTAACGGAACCATCTTTTAGTTGAGGCCGCAATAAAAAAAAGTTATTATATATGGTATGTTAGATTCGCTGACCATCATTGATGTTTTTTTGCTGTCATCTTATCTTATCTCTGCGATCTTGAGTCTGCTCCTTGGTTATCTGTTCATCAATAAATACAGCCGAAGCAATTTTTATATTCACTTTTTTATACTGACCGTATTGATTTTTTTGCTGGGCTGTTCGCAGTTTGTCGTCTCAATCAGCCCTGACGGGCTTCTCAAAAACATCTTCACCCGTATCAGCTCAGTCTTTTTCTATCTTTTTCCGGCTATTTTTGTCCATTTTATCGTCAAGATGACCGACTATAAGGAATATCACAGAAACAGGGTTTTTTACGTCAGCGTCTTTTATTTTCCGGCGATATTTTTTATTTTTCTTCCGCTTCTCAGCAATGTCGTAACGCCCTACCGGTTGACCGAAAGATCCCTTGTTGCCGTCAGATATATTGTGCCGCAATATGCCATAACCGCCTTTTTTCTCTATATCATAGCGCATTATTTCTACAGTTCTTTTTTTCTTCTCTGGTACCGCCGGGGCAATATTACAAAAGAACTCAAGCGCAAGGCGGATATTATTCTTTTGGCTGTCAGCGTGACATTCCTTCTTGGCTTTATTCCGGAAGTAATGTTCCAGAAGGGAGGCGTCCAGTTCCTGCGATTCAGCGTTCAGGCTTTTTTTATAAGCCTTGCCGTCGTTGCTCTGGCTCTTTACAAGTTCAGTCTGTATGTCCATATCCCTGATGCATTTTTCAAAGCGATCATGGAGATCATGAGCGATCTGCTCCTTGTTCTGGATTCTTCAGGCAGGATCATCTATTCCAGCCAGTCCACGAGCCAGATGCTGGGATATTCGACAGATGAATTGTACCAGATGGAATTCAAGACGCTTTTCAGAGAAAAGGATAAACCTCTTTTCTACAAAAGCAATAAACCTGTTTTTCCTTATGACAGGATCGTTGAATACAGCCGAAAGAACCCTATCAAGAACTATGACATTGAGCTAGAAAGCCGAAATGGAGACGTCATTCCCATTGATGTGACAATATCTCCTTTCATTGAAGATGAGTTTGACAGGCTTTATCTTCTTATGATTGGAAGGGACCTCCGGGAAGTCAAGAGTCTGATAGAGCAGATCAACAGCTACAAAGATGAGCTGGAGCTAAAGGTCAAGGAAAGGACAAAAGAGCTGGAAGAAGCCAATAAGATGCTTAAAGAGACTCAGGCGACCTTGATCCAGTCAGAAAAGATATCAGCTATGGGGATGCTGGCCGGCGGCGTGGCCCATGAGGTGAATACGCCCCTTAGCGGTGTCTTGGGATACGTGGAGCTTCTTATCAGTAAAATCGAATCTGGACAGCTGAAAGATGACTGGACTTTTATCCTTGAAAAGCTTCGGGTCGTCCGTGATTGCGGCTACAGATGCAAAGCCATATCTGAAAAGTTTCTGGAGTTTTCACGGAAAAGCGGAAAGCAGTTCAGTCAAGTCAGCATGCGGCAGATCATTGAAGACGCTCTTCTTGTCACCCGGAACAGGATCAAATACGATATAATGCTGGAAAAGAATTACGCCTTTGATCTCCCGCTTGTTTATGGAAACGCGAATGAGCTCCAGCAGGTCTTTGTCAATCTGATTATCAATTCTTCTGATGCGATAAAAGGAAAAGGGAAGATCACCATTACGACGCGGGCGGCAGGAGAAGATGTTATAATAGAGTTCAGTGATGACGGGGAGGGCATAGAAGAGGAAAATATCGAGAAGATATTCAAGCCCTTCTTTACGACCAAACCGGCCGGAAAAGGGACCGGTCTTGGCCTTTCTGTTACATTTGGGATTATCAAGAAACACATGGGGAAGCTTGATGTCAGGTCCAGGAAAGGGGAAGGAACGACATTTACCATCACTCTCCCTGTGGCGGAAAAAGGAGAAAAGCTACTGGGAAAAGAAAGTTAATCTGCAGGAATGCAAAAAGTGTAAAAAGAAAATCATCAGCCACCAAGTGGTTCGACTTTGCTCACCACCGATAAAAAGATTTTTCGCGGTTTCAATAATACAGATTTTTTAAACATTTTTTGACAGATGAAATCTAACTTAGAAGAGATCATAACGATTCCTGTTGGCCCGCTGCAGACAAACTGCTACGTTATTCTGACGTCAGGAGGAGAATCTGTTGTCATAGATCCGGGCTTCGAGGCGGAAAAAATTCTTAAAGCCTGCGGAAAGACGGAGATGACGCATATTCTTTTGACCCACGGACACTTTGACCATGTCGGCGCTGTGGATGATCTGAGACAGAAGGCGGGATGCAAGGTTGTTCTGCATGAGAAAGAACTTCTTCTTTACAAAAAGGCATGCTCTATAGCTGCTGTCTTTGGCCTTGAAGGAAAAGAGCTGTCTCCTCCGGATATCTTGATCAAAGAAGAGGAAATGCCGGTTTCTCTTCCTTTTGAGGTGAAAGTCTTTCACACCCCGGGACACAGCAAGGGCGGTGTATCTTTTTTAATAGGAGATATCCTTTTTTCAGGAGACACGCTTTTTGCCGGCTCTATCGGGCGGACAGACCTTCCAGAGGGAAGCTGGCAGGATATGCAAAAATCCTTACACAAACTGATGTCCCTGGATGACAGCCTTCTTGTTTATCCGGGACACGGCCCGGCAACCAATCTTGAGATAGAGAAGCGAACCAATCCCTTTTTATTGGAACTGAAGTAAATGTTATTATTCAGTTAACCACAGATACCACAGAGAAAAGCAGGCATTAGCCACCAATGAGATTATATGTAAGATTCTTTTTGCACACTTGACAGAGACATGCCATTTCTATATAATGCGACATTATTTTCCAAATGGCGGTTTAGCTCAGCTGGTTAGAGCAGAGGAATCATAATCCTCGTGTCCGGGGTTCGAGTCCCTGAACCGCCATTTAGATTTTCCAGTCTTTGATAATATCCTTAAGTTGACAAAGAGACCTATGAGTTTTACCGGGAATCTACCCGTCAGCACAGGCAGGAGTCCATTGATAAGTTAGATTTTTAGATTCTATGCTTGAAATTCTCTGCACCGCAGCAAGTTGCAATCGCATGTGTCAGATTTATGTCAGAAACTAATCAAAAACAGGAACCTTCGCGCTTCCTTCTTTAAAAAAAATCATTACAAAAAAAGAACTAAAACAACTTGACAAATACAGGATTTATAAAAACCTGTAATTCTTACACTCTGTCGCTGTAACCAGCCTGATATCAGCAGAAAAATCATCTACATTGTCAATGAATTATTCAGGGAAAGTGTATAGTGTTCAGTCAACAATATCACTCTGCCGGTTTATTGCATATATAGACAATAAACAAAAAATATGTTACACTATTTTATCATTTATTAATGATTCCTGCTAAAAAGGCAAATCTCTTCTAAGAGATACGCAAAGCCTTGGGACGTAAAAGAGTTAAAGGGTTACAGGGTTAAGGGGTTAAAAGGTTAGAAAATCTTTTTCACTAATA
>JAFGJP010000301.1 GCA_016929035.1 Candidatus Auribacterota bacterium
AATTAAGAATATCGTTGAAGCAGAAGATAAATCCAATCCTCTCAGTGATCAGGAAATCATTGAAAAGCTCAAAGCAGAGAACATCGTTATCGCCCGCCGAACCGTGGCCAAGTACCGCAAGGAGCTCAATATCCTGCCTTCGCATATGCGCAAAGAGTATTAAAAAGACTCAAGACTTCAGACAAACAAGGTGTGCTACGCACAGAATTATTTTATCCCCCGCAAAGGCACTATTAGCCACATCCAAATCGAAGATCCGCCAGAGCCTTGTGGAAAACAGCGCATCCGCCTTTGATCAGGCACTCGCAGTATAGTTTTATACAGCTTCATACCTGATGCCTTGCGTCTGCACTCCACTCGACTCGTGAAATAGGCAGGTCATACGTTTTACAAATGTAAAATTAGCAGATTAAGTTTCAAATCGGTCAATTATAAAAAATTGCCGAGGTTGACGAATCCGGGAATTTTTTTGGAAGCAGGCCATAAGCCGAATTCTGTACTTGGCAATCATTAATCTTGCACACCGGTTGCCCGGACGCGTCATTCTGTCTACCCGAGGCTCAGCGGGCCACTTTAATGCCTCTGCTCGACATTTCTCCGGATGGGGTTTACCGTGCCTCCGTCCTTACGGCCGTAGCGGTGAGCTCTTGCCTCGCCTTTTCACCCTTACCCTGAACCACGTGGGGTTCATGGCGGTATATTTTCTGTGGCACTTTCCTTATCCCAGCCATTACAGCCGGAACACCGGACGTTATCCGGCACCCTGCCCTTCGGAGTTCGGACTTTCCTCTGTATACGCAAGGCATACAGCGATTGCCGACCTGCTTCCATTTTTGTATATTACATGACTTTTATGATATTCCAAGAAAAATTTCAGCCACGAAGGACCACCGTAGTCCTCTTATGGTAAAAACATAACGGAGATGAAATTTCCCATTATAAAAAATCCCCTCCCACAACAAGGAAGGGGATTCTTTTATCTTAAACTTATATTACAGTCTTTTTACTTGTCTGCGTAGAGTTCCTGAGAGTTTGCGTCAAGAACCATGGCGCTGGTGTTTCTGACTGTCTGCCTTGTATTCTGTTTCGTCCTGGCAAATGGATCGCTCCAGTTGCAGCCGGAAAGAGTAACAACTATGCCTGCTAAGGCAATCAAACAAAATGCTTTTTTCATACGCGTCTTCCTCCTGAGGTTTACAAGTTACAGTATATATTACAATTTTTAGTCGGAAATGTCAACTCCTATCGCTTGATAGACTGCCAGATCTCTTCCAGTTTCTCAATAGAAAAATCTTCCATGGGAAGCCCTGTTTTTTTCACTTCCTTCTGAAGCCTGTCAAACCTCATGCCAAATTTGAGAAGCGCCTGCTCAAGAGCTTTTTCATAATCGACCAGGAGAAACCGGCAAAGATTCGTCATAACAAGCGCAATATCTCCGATCTCCTCTTTGACCTCGTCCCTTTTCTTTTTCCCGAGAGATTCCCGCAGCTCTCTTATCTCTTCATCAAGCTTGTCGATGATCTCTTCAGGCGAGCTCCAGTCAAAGCCTTTCCTGGCGGCAAAGTTCTGCATAAAGAGAGCCTTCTGGTAAAGAGTCGGGCCTTTTTGCCTGGCCGCTTCTTCTAATGAAACGATGTCTTTGCCCTCTTTTTCCTTTGACTTTTTCTCATTCCAGAAAGCCTTGAGAGACTCTTCGTCATCAGGCGGTTGCTCACCGTTCGCGAAAACATGCGGATGCCGGGACACCATCTTGGAAGAAATGCTTTCAATTACCCCGCCGATGTCAAACTCGCCGTTTTCTTCCGCGATCCTCGCATGAAAAATGATCTGGAAAAGAAGATCTCCCAGCTCCTCCCGGAGCCGCTCGCTCTCTCCTGAGAAAATCGTCTCAACGACTTCAATGGCTTCTTCCTGAAGATACCTCGCGAGTGACGCATGAGTCTGCTTCCTGTCCCAGGGACAGTGCTCCCGCAAACGCTCAACGATCCATATAAACTTTCCCGCCTTTTCTTCGAGATCAGCCATAAAAACCCCTGAGTACCTTCTCCTTTTTCATGAACAACGCGGGGGTCATAACCATAAACCCTGCGTGGTTTATGGTTATTTTCTCTTTTCTATCTTCTTTTTCCCAGACGCATCACACCACAGATGAAAAAAGATCCAGCTCTCTTTCCCGAAGTGAAAGAGGCGGAGAGAGAACCTCTTTCATGATAATGGCGGATTGAATGCTTTCGTGAGAAAAATCAAGCCTCACGTGTAGAATTTCCGCGGAAGCCATTCCTTCCGGCATTTCCTCAGGGCTTAAAGAAGAGAGCTCAGAAAAATCAATCGGCCTGTAATCATGAAGAGGCGCCTGCTCAACAGCCTTATCAGAAAAAGTCTTTTTGCTTTGCTCTATGATATCGATGATATTTCCCTGCGATGATAGCCTTTGCTCTTCCTGGTACGTGCTTATCCCTTCTTCCGTCGGGCTCTGCTGGAACTCCTTGAGAAAGTCATCCTTTGTTGAAAGAAGCTTTTCAAGAATTTGTTCCTGCAAGGTCTCCTTCTTATCAGGCGGGGCTGAGCCCTCCCGAAGCTCCCGGTTCATCCTGGCTGACTCAGCCATCTTCTTTATGAAATTAAAGAGAATAATGATAAAAAATATGAGAAAAATACGCCACATGGCGAAGGCCCCCTGTCAGCTTATCTGACCATCTTTACCGGTATCAGGCCGCTTTCCGGCAATGCTGTTTCTCATCTCTGTGTCAGCCGTGATATTTTTCATGCGATAGTAATCCATTATGCCCAGGTTGCCTTTGCGGAAAGAATCGGCAATGGCCTGCGGAATCTGCGCTTCTGCTTCAACGACCTTGGCCCGCATTTCCTGGACCTTGGCTTTGTTTTCCTGTTCCTGTGCAACAGCCATGGCACGCCTTTTTTCTGCTTCTGCCTGAGCTTTCCTTTTATCAGCTTCAGCCTGGTCGGCCTGCAGCTTGGCGCCGATATTGTCCCCGATATCGACATCAGCAATATCAATGGAAAGGATTTCAAAAGCTGTTCCTGAATCCAGTCCTTTTTCAAGGACTCTTTTGGAAATATTATCCGGGTTTTCCAAAACCACTTTATGCGTAGCTGCTGAACCAATGGTTGTCACGATACCTTCACCAACGCGGGCGATAATCGTTTCTTCTGTCGCGCCGCCGACCAGCCGTTCGATATTCGCACGGACAGTTACCCTTGCCTTGGCTTTGACCTGTATACCGTCTTTAGCCACAGCATCAACCGTTGATTTACCTTTTTTGGGATCCGGGCAGTCGATGACCTTCGGGTTCACGCTTGTCTGCACAGCTTCAAGAACGTTCCTTCCGGCAAGGTCAATAGCAGCTGCCCTCTGAAACTTTAAGTCAATATTTGCCATATATGCCGCAATTAGAGCTTTTACAACATTAAATACATTTCCTCCGGCGAGATAATGGGCTTCCAGCTCATCTGTTGTAATGGTAAGACCAGCTTTCACAGACATGATCCTCGCATTGACAATAACAGCAGGCGGAACGCCTCTTAGCCTCATCCCGATGAGCGAAAATATCGAAACATGCGCTCCTGCAGCCCACGCTCTTACCCATATGTTGAGATAAGATAAAAATACGCCGAGAAAAATAATAATGATTATGGCCAGGACGACTGAGCCAATAGCAAAAAGTGGTCCCAT
>JAFGJP010000302.1 GCA_016929035.1 Candidatus Auribacterota bacterium
AAAACCTTTTTCTTCGCGTTCCTTGGCGTTCTTTGCGGTTAACCATTTTTTTTGCTTTTTTTTCTTAGTGGCCTTTCGTGGCTCATAATTTTTTTTATTGTTTTTCTTATTTTTTCACCTTTAACTTTTTACTTTCTTCTATTCTCTGTTTTCTATCTTATTCTTATTCTGCATCTTGTATATAGTCCTTTTTTCACTTCTTACCTTTTACTTCCTTCGTCCTACGGTCTTTTTGCCGAAGGCAAAACTCCCAATCCCCTATGCGAAGCCACGTTTTCGTCGAAGACGAATCACGTGGTGGGCTCTGCGGTGAAACTGATAATTATTTGTGCGAAGCATCCCGACGCAATTTTTTTATCTGTTCCCTGCGGCTCTTTTTAATCCCGGAAGAACGCTCCAGTGAAACATTGAGACAATCGCCTTCGCGGGTTCCCTGCGGAAGCTTTTCCGCAGGCCAGGGTGCGGTCATGCCATCAGGAAACTGCAGCATAGCCACGCCGTCCTCTATCCTGTCTACGATAACTGTTATTTTCATAATATCTATCCTACTAAAATCAAAAATAAAAAATCAAATATCAAAAATATGGTGTGCTTACGCCACTATTCAAAATTTCTTCCACAGAAACACAGAGTCACTAAGGGGAACTTCCGATTCGAACTTCGTTCGAACAAACCCTCCATTCTCTGTGTCTTTGTGCCTTTGAGATGTGGCTAATTTCAATCATCTGTGCGACAGCACTCCTTAATTTTTTACTTTTAACTTTTAATTTTTTACTTTTAACTTTTAATTTTTTTATATGTATCTCTCAAACAGCTCCTTTTTCCTTGACGGATAAAGCTGGTGGTGGAGATAGATGACGTAGCGATCCGTCATGCCGGCGATGTAATCGCAGATGACTCTTTTAAGAGAACGCTCCTTTGTCTTTTTTTTCGTGGACTCTTTTAATTTTTTAGGACTTTTCAGGTAATACTGAAAGACATCTTCCAGGACCCGGCCTGCCTTTGAATTGACGTTGACGACTTTCTCATGCTGATAAAGGTTCTTCATAAGAAAATCTTTGAGGATCTTATTGCCTTCTTCGATCTTTGAAGAAAACCGGATAAGAAAAGCCGGCTGGTTTTTTACATCCGCTACGCTTTTGACCGATGAGGCAAGAATATTTTTGTAGCTTTGCAGAATAAGGTCAGAGACGAGAAGATCAATAACGTTTCTCACGGTATAGTATCTCTTCACTTCCTTATCGTATCGTTTATCGCTCTTCTTGAAACTCCTGCAGGCCTCTGACCATATGGGTATATCCCTCAGCTGGTTTCCGCTTATCAGCCCTGAAAGAATGCCGTCATCCAGATCGTGGCTCGTGTAGGCGATTTCATCGGCAAAATCGACCACCTGGGCTTCCAGGCAGGGAGAGTGGCTGACGTCATACTTTTGCATGAAGGATGGCTGGTCAAATGACGAACGGTGCTTAATGATCCCTTCCCGGACCTCCCATGTCAGATTCAGGCCGTTGAAATAAGGGTACTTTTTCTCAAGCTTCTCAACGATTCTCAGGGACTGAAGATTATGCTCGAACCCTCCTTCGTCTTCCATGAGACGATTAAGGACCGCCTCGCCTGCATGCCCGAAAGGCGGATGCCCGACATCATGCGCAAGGGCTATCGCCTCGGCAAGGTCTTCGTTCAGGCGAAGAGCTTTGGCGATGGTGCGGCTGATCGTGCTGACCTCGATCGTATGCGTGAGCCTCGTCCGGTAATGATCCCCTTCGTGGTTGATGAAGACCTGCGTCTTGTATTCGAGGCGCCTGAAAGCCCTTGAGTGGACAACGCGGTCGCGGTCTCTTTGAAAAGGCGTTCTCATCGGATGTTCTTTTTCCGGATACTCACGGCCTTCTGTACAGCTGTTTTTCTGCGCATAAGGAGCCAGAAGGCTGTCCCTTTTCTTAAGAAAATATTTCAGCGTGCTGATAAGGCTTTTCTTTTTCATCTTTTTATCCTGCTTAAATGCTTTTCGATCTGCTGGCAGATCCCTCTGACCATCTGGACGTCTTTTTTTTCAAGAAGCGCGCGCGAAAAAACCGCTCTTATCCTTTTCAGGATCTGCTGCCGGAGAGGACGATTCCCTTTCACATCATAGCCGAGAACCTTCAGCGTGTGGTCAATGTGGGTGTACATGAGATCCAGATGAGCCTTTCCGGCAGGCCGAAGCCTCGACTTTGGCTTTTCTCTTCTCAGCAGCTTATGGAGTTCATAGCACACGACCAGGACAGCCTGGGAAAGATTGAGAGACGGGAAGACCGTGCTTGTGTCGATATAAGCCAGCTTGTGGCACTCTTTGAGATCGCTGTTGAGAAGCCCCGTGCTTTCTGTTCCGAAAAGAACCGCTACCCTGTTTTTTCCGGCAACAGAAAGGATTTCTTCGAGCAGCTCTTCGAGCGGATAAAGATTTTCGCGCCCTTTCCCTTTCCTTCTGGTGGTTCCGACAACCAGGTGATAGCTGGCAACAGCCTCTTTAAGAGAAGAAAAGACAAGGGCATTCTTTATCACATCTTCTGAATTCCATCCCATCATGTATGTTTCCGGAACATCATAAGGAGCCGGATCGACAAGAACAAGCTGGGAGAAGCCTGTGTTTTTCATAGCTCGCGCGCTGGATCCGATGTTTCCCACATGCCTTGGTCTGACGAGAAGGATATGAATGTTTTCTGCTGTTTTGCGGATAAAAGCCATATTCCTCCTGTCTAACTAACATTCTTTAAACAT
>JAFGJP010000303.1 GCA_016929035.1 Candidatus Auribacterota bacterium
AACGGCGATGTTTTTGATAAAGTTGTTGTCAGGATTCTTGAGATGTTTGAATCAGCGAAAATCATGAAATGGTGCCTGCAGAATTTGCCTGGGGGCGAAATCGACGCCAATATCAAAAGCGTTCCGCCAGGAGAAGGCATAGGCCATATTGAAGCGCCGAGAGGAGAAACATTCCACTACGTTCTTTCTGACGGCACCAACAGGCCGGCTCGCCATAAAGTCAGGGCCCCGACCTTCATGAACCTTCCGACATACAAGTCAACAGTTGTCGGCGAGACAATTGCGGATACGACAATCATTCTTGCTGCCATTGATCCGTGTTACTGCTGTACAGAAAGGATGGCTGTTCGGAACAGTAAAGGAAGAAAGCTTTATAACGGGGAGGACCTGATACGTCTTTCCCAGAAAAAAACCGAAGACTTGAAGAGAAAAATGGGAATTCAATGAATCCCGTTAGAACCTCGAAAAGGATAAAAATTTTGATGCAAAAGATAAACGACATATTATTTTTGTATTTTAAAAGGCAGGTATTGAACAGATCAGTTGGAGGTCTAACGGGATGACTCTGCTTCAATATTTGAAATTTGATGACCTCTCCGTTTTTATCGGACTGTTCGTCGTCATTTTCACCCTGCTCATAGGCCAGTATTCATTTGGATACATGAATAAACGGAAAGGTCTCGTCAGATATTACCTCTATATTATTTTGACAATGGTCGCATCCCTGGGAGTTGTCTTTTCCAATAATTTGATTTTGTTTATTGTTTTCTGGGGCTTTTTAGGACTTCTCCTGTATCTGCTTATTTCGTTTGGCCAGAAAAAAAGCACGTCTTATACAGCAAAAAAATCATTTATTATCATCGGCGGCACAGATGCCTTTATGATTCTCGGCATAGCTCTTCTTTGGCAGCTTTCAGGAACCATGCAGATGGACAGGATGAATATCTTCTTTGACACGAAAAAGGCGATTTTCGCCTATCTCTGTCTTGCAGCCGGAGTCTTTGCTAAAGCAGGCGCCATGCCGTTTCACACATGGGTGCCTGATACAGCTGAAGATGCGCCAACGCCGGTCACAGCGTTTCTTCCGGCCTCGCTGGACAAGCTTTTGGGGATATATTTTCTTGCGAGAATGTCTCTTCACATATTCCATATGAATATTGCCATGAACACGTTCCTGATGGCAGTGGGAAGCATTACCATCGTTGCGGCTGTGATGATGGCTCTTATTCAGCATGATCTGAAAAGGCTTCTTGGTTATCACGCTGTGAGCCAGGTGGGGTACATGATTTTGGGTATCGGGACAGGCAATCCCATAGGAATTGCCGGCGGACTTTTCCATATGCTTAACCATGCTATTTATAAATCTTGTCTTTTCCTTTCAGGAGGAGCTGTGGAAAAGAAATCAGGCACCACTGATCTGGACAAACTGGGCGGGCTGGCAAAGGTTATGCCGATCATCTTTATGACATTCCTGATTGCCGCACTGGCTATTTCCGGTGTTCCTCCTTTTAACGGTTTTGCTTCCAAGTGGATGGTGTATCAGGGAATTATTGAACTGGGAAGCAGGGGAGGATACTTCTGGATCGTATGGCTTGTAGCAGCCATGTTTGGAAGCGCTTTAACGCTTGCCAGCTTTATGAAGCTGATCCACGCTGTCTTTTTAGGGCAGCCTTCTCAGGACATCGCACCGACAATTCAGGAACCTGGATCTGAAGAAACAGACATTAACATGTGGATGCCTTCAGCAACACTGGCCTTTCTCTGCGTACTTTTCGGCGTGTTTGCCTACCGCGTTCCGTTGAAGAATTTTATTTTCCCCAGTCTTCCTTATGAAGTCAAAATATTGGGGATATGGGATTCAGGTATGGCCACGCTGCTTATCGTGATTGGACTCTTCTTTGGCCTTTTGATTTATCTGCTTGGTTCACAGTTTAAGTCGAGGACAACAGATGTCTTTATTGGCGGCGAGGATATTGAAAAGCATCCGGACATGAGGCTTTCCGGAACGGATTTCTATAATTCTATACAGAAGATGGGAGGCCTGGAAAAAATTTACAGGATGGCCGATAAAAAAGCGTTTGATATCTATGAGGTGGGGACGAAAATGACTTTTGGATTTAACAGCATGCTGCGATATATTCATAACGGAGTCTTATCAACCTATCTGTCCTGGTGCTTGCTGGGCATGATAATCTTGTTTCTCATATTGTTGAGGTAGGAATGCTTGAACTGCATATTTTATTGATATTCATGATCATCGGCGCGGTAATCGCCATCGAAGTCAAAGACCTTTTGTCATCGGTTATTGCCGTCGGTGCCGTGGGGCTGGGGCTTTCTATCGTGCTCTTGATTCTTAAGGCGCCTGATGTCGCTATCACTCAGCTTGTTGTTGAGATCTTGTGCCTGATTATTCTTATAAGAGCCACCATTAAAAAAGACCTTCCCTTCTCCACATCAGGAAGATGGGTCTTGAATACTTTTATTACAGCTGTTTTTATGATCGTCTTTTTGCTTGTGGCTGTCAAATGCTTCAAGGATCTTCCTGAATTCGGTCAGCCCATCATGAAAGTCGCAAAAGAATATCTCAAAGACGGAAAGTTTGATGCAACGGTCATGACAGGAGCAACGAAT
>JAFGJP010000054.1 GCA_016929035.1 Candidatus Auribacterota bacterium
AGAAAGAAATTGAAAAAAGAACAAGCGCAATAAAAAAGATGGCTGAACTTATCAAAAAGGATTTGTCTCCATTTTATAATGCCTGTATTGTAAGATTCAGCAGGCAGAATCTGTCAAGCGAAAGTTATGAAAATGTCACATTCTTTGCAAAGGACAATTGTTGTCTTGACGGCGGCTTTTATGTTAACCGCATGCAGCCATAAAGCAGGTTTTGTGGACCTTCAGTCCTTTGACTCCCGCATAGTCTGCGATATCCGGTATGCCACAGAAAACAACATAACAGGAAAAAAGCTCTATGACAGCCCCAGGTGTTTTCTTCTTCGCTCCACGGCGGAAAAACTAAAGCGGGTTCAGGATGAACTGGAGAAAAAAGGGCTGGGAATAAAGGTCTATGATGCGTACAGGCCGCCCCATGTCCAGGATGTTCTGTGGGCTTATCTGCCTGACGCGGATTACATGGCTCCGCCTGAGGAAGGCTCCAGCCACAGCCGGGGTGCGGCTGTTGACGTGACACTTGTGACGAAAGAGGGAAAAGAGCTGGACATGGGAACGGCTTTTGATGATTTAAGGGAGGAATCCAGATCAGATAACTATGCTCTTCCTTACGAGGTCCTTTCCAACCGGATACTTTTAAAAACGGTCATGAAAAAGCACGGATTTATTCCGAGTAAAACAGAATGGTGGCATTTTTACGATAAGGACTGGAAAAGCTTGCCTGTTGTCGATCTGCCTGTTAAGCAAATCAAAAAGTAGGAGATAAAAAAAAGAGGATGGAAAAGGAATCCTTTTATCCTTGGGGCTTGAGTCCTGTGTCTTGGGTCTCGAATTACTCCATTGAGAAAACAGGATCGTTTTTATTGATTTCCCCTATCTGGCCCGGAACAGCGATCTCTGCAATTGCTCCGCTCAGCGCCGGGATCACCTGGATGACTTTAAACTGATAGCTTTTTCCGTCGTCTTTTTTGACCCAGAGAACATCCCCTTTGTTGACAGACGATATAGTTTCAATGTAAATCCTTCCATAGTCAGTCCCGACATCTGAAACAGTACCTGTCTGAACCAGCTTGGATGGGGGAGTGACGGCTTCTTCAACTGGCTCTGGCTCCATTGGATGGCTCTTTGCCGGTATTTCATAAGCAGAAGTTTCGATTTCTTCTTCAGGCACTGTGATCGGGATCTCGACAGAGGTTTGCTCAACTGGAATTCCCTGGAGAACGGTCATTGACGACGGCTGCACTTCGGAAATCCGCTTTTCAATGCTGGTGATCACTTCATTGTATGACTGGCGGAGAGATTCTTTTTCCTGATCGATTTCCGCCTTTGCCTGCTGGCGGACCTGCTGGATAATGAGATCGGCATTGTCCTTGATCTCCTGTTTTTCTTTCTCTATCTGAGCATACCGCTTTTTCACGCTTTCCAGCTCATCAAGAGCAGAAGTCTTTTCACGGCCAAGTTTCTCAAGCTCCTGCTTCATGGAAAGGTTTTCGCTGGCAATGCGCTTGATCTCATTATTCTTTTCTTCGATCTTGTCCTGAAGCTTTATCAGGTCTTCCTTGTAAAGCTCGATCAGCACTTCACGGGCAGCCTTGGCATCTTCCGAGAGAGCCAGTTCCTTTTCCGAAACCTGGCCGGGGCTTTCCACCTCGGTTTTGAGAGCTTCTGAGACAATGCCCACAACGATTTCGTCTTTTTCAGCGTCGCGTATCCTGTCAGATTCCTTTATCTTCTGAGCAAGGATCTCCTTTTCCTGTTTCACGATGCTGTTTTCCTTTTCCAGCAGGGCCATCTTCTGCTGAAGGACATCATTGGATTTCTGAACAGACTGGATTTCCCCTTGGAGCAGATCGATATTATCAAGAAGGGCTTTCTTTTCCTGGTTCATCTGGGCCAGCTTGTCACTCGACGAAGCGACCATGGTCTTCAGGCTGGTTTTTTCCTTGTCGAATTCCTCTATGTAGGCGAGAGCCTGGTTATCCAGGTCCTTTTTTAAAGACTCCACCTGATTTTGTAGCTTTTCGATGGTTTCCATCCGGCCCCTTTCTTCGGACTTGAGCTTTAAGAGGGTTGCCTGTCTTTCGTTGTCTTTCTTCAACAGGCTTTCATTCTGTATGGAAAGGTTGGCGATCTCGGTTTTCAGGGTGTCGATCTGCGTGCGGTACTTGTTGACAAGAGCCGCTTTCTCCTCAGAATAATATTTTTCTTTTTCTCTGGAGACTTGGGCCACTTTTTCCTGTGCTCGGGCTTCTGACTGCATGAGGTCTGCCCTCATGTCATTGAGATCTTTTTTCAAATTTTCCACGGCAAGAGAGTGCCTTTCCATGAGGGCCTGGATCTGAGATTCATAATGCTGGACCAGAGCTTCTTTTTCAGCTTTATGCTGATCCTCCAGCTTGGACAGGGTGGCCATGAGATTTTCGTTGGCTTTTTTATCTTTCTGGATCATTTCATCCTGAAGGCTTCCCAGCTCGGTTTTCAAAGAAGATATTTCTGCCTCGTAACTGGACCTGAGAGCTGTTATTTCTTCATTGTAGAGATTTTCGTTTTCACTGATGATTTCCTTGATCTTTTCAGCGCTTTCCTTCTCTTTTTCGATAAATTTATTTTTCAGTCCCTGCATTTCCTGCTGAAGGGCGAGAAAGCGGCTTTCCTTTATCTCGATATCCTTTTCGCAGCTTTCACTGTCTTTCTGGAGGGAGGCCACCTTTTGTTCAAGCGAAGATTTTTCACGCTCTAACGTGTCCAGATGGCTGGAAAGGGCATTAACCTTTTCTTCCAGGAAGGCGATCTGGTCAGAATAGGAGCCGTGGATATCTTCCTTTTCCTTCTGGAATTTTTCCTCCATTTTGTTTTTTAGAGCCTGGAGAGCTTCGATGGCCGCCTGCTTTGTGTATTCGTAGGATTCGTCCGTCAGTTCAACGTCGGATTTCGGCAGGGCGACAGATTTGACCAGGTGGTAGTGCTTGTCAAAAAAGCTGCTTTTCTGAAGCACTTCAATTTCTTCCGGGCTGAGGTCCCTGATATGGCTGATGCGCTTGATGGGAAATTCGATTTCACCAAAATTGTAGCGAAGAACGATGACAGACTCATTAGCAGAAGAAAGCTGACCTTCCAGCAGCTTCCCGTTTTTCAGTTCCACGGTTGCTGTATCAGATGGCTTGTGAAATACGGAAAAGAGAAGAGTCATGGTTATCAAAAGAAAAAGAATCTTATTTTTCATGGGGGAACCTCCCATTTGTCCAAAATCATTTGAGCAAATAATATGCCAGCAAAATCTCTATCTCTTTATAAATAAATATGGCCTGAACAATTTATTTATAACTAATTAGAAGCCAACAAGTTATAAATAAACTAAGTGCGAACAGCCTGTTATATACAGATATAAGTATTAAATATAAACAGGTAAAATTTGCCCAGCCAGAATAAGATTTTATCGCTGGAACAGAAAATTGAATTCATCAGTCTTCAAGGTATGCGAAATGCATATTGTTTCTGAAAAACAGAGCCCTTATTTTATCACTATAGCTCCGTAACCAACGACTTCGCTGTTGTTTCCAGTAATATCGCCGCTGGTCCCGTACAAAAGAAG
>JAFGJP010000055.1 GCA_016929035.1 Candidatus Auribacterota bacterium
AGAGCCTCGAGCGCCTTCCTTCCCACAGGGACAACCCGTTCTTTTCCTCCTTTGCCGCGGCAGCGGAGGAACTCGCCCGGAAGATTGACATTACTGATAGTAAGAGTCACAAGTTCGCTTACCCGGAGGCCGCTTGCGTAGAGAAGCTCGATGATGGCTCTATCGCGAAAGGCGTGCGGGCTTTTTTCTTCCACAGCGTCTATCATATTCTGCACTTCATCAGGCGTGAGAATGTTGGGAAGATGGCTCCATAGCCTCTGGTTTTCCAGAAGCTCAGCCGGGTTGTCTGGAAGCAGGTTTTCTTCATAAAGGAACCGGAGAAACCCTTTAATGGAGACAATCGCGCGGGCAATGGTGCTGAAGTTCTCTTTTTTCTCGCTTCTTTCAATGGAAAAGGCCACGACATGTTCACGCTTTATCTGTGACGGCTCAGAAATCTTCTTTTTTTGAAGAAAAGTCAGGAACTTCAGAAGGTCGTTCGTATAGGCCTGTATCGTGTTATTGGCAAGGCCTTTTTCCACTTTCAGGAATTCCATGTAAGAATCAAGGGCAGATTCGATATTCATTTTTCTTTGACGAGGTTGACGGAAACATCAGAGATCTTGTAATAGGGCAGAACAAAATCAACACATCCGGATTCGACCGCGCTTTTCGGCATGCCGTAAATGAGCGACGTGGCCTGATCCTGCGCGATGACCGTTCCGCCGGCCTTCTTGATGACCTTGACGCCCTCTGTGCCGTCGTTCCCGATACCTGTCAGGATAACGGCAATGATCTTGTTTTTGAAGACTTTCGCCGCGCTGATCATGGTCACGTCAATGGCCGGCCTCACGCTCCAGACCTTGGGCCCCTTGTGGAGGTGAAGACATTTATTCTGTCCTCGCCTGACGATCTCCAGGTGATAGTCGCCCTTGGCGACGTAAATGATATTGTTGTAAAGAACGTCTCCTTCCTCGGCTTCTTTCATATTGAGCTGTGTGCGGTGGGAAAGAGATTCAACAAGGGTCTGTGAAAATGTTGAAGGGATGTGCTGGACGAGCACAATTGACGCCGGAACGCGATCAGGCATCTGGAGAAGGATGTTTTTCAGGATCCTCGGGCCGCCGGCCGAGGATCCGATGATGATAAGCTTTTCCGCTTTTTCGTGTCCCGGAGCAGCCTCCGCTTTTTCCTTGACCCTGACAGGAGACGTCTTCAGAAGATTTTTTATGGCGACGCTGAACTTCTCGGCGAGTATCTCGACGTTGTCAGAAGGCCGTATCTGAAGAAAATAAAAGGGGGTGTTGAACTTAAGCTTTTTAAAAAGGTCCTTTATTTTTTCTTCTTCCTTGTAATTCGGCGACGAGACAAAAATTTTGACATCAGAATTATTGATAAGGGGATAGAGCTTGAGCAGGAATTCATACGAGATCATTTCAGATTTCAAGAGCAGGAAGTCCGGCAGGAATTCCTTCAGCATGCGCACGAGCTTCAGCTCGCTGTGGGCGTGCCCGAGGATGATCATGTCTTCGACGCGGAGAAAAGTGTTCTGTATGATCTCCGTTTCCCTGTATCCGTCTTCGAGAAAAATGAGTGTGAGCGCCTTTTTCATAAAAGCATCTCGTGCTCAGACCTTGTCGGATTCCAGCCTGTCCTTGATCAGCTCTTCAGCTCTTCTGACGATCTGCTGCAGGTCGAAAGGCTTGGAAAAGTAGTCGTTGGCGCCGAGCTCAAAACATTTCTTTATGTTTTCCTGCGTTGCGTAGCCGGTGATGATCATGATAGGAATAAGGGGGTCCACCTGGCGGATGGCGCGGATGGCTTCAAAGCCGTCCATCTTCGGCATCCTGAGGTCAAGGAGGACGATGTCAAAATGAGAGTTCATCATTTTTTCAAACCCGTCAGAACCTGTTTCGGCAAGTTCGACCTCAGCGCCTTCTCCTTCGAAAACCTCTTTGAGAAGAGCCCGGATATCTTTTTCATCATCAATAATGAGGACCTGGCTGTTTCTGATAAATCTGTGCATATGGGTCTCCTGGTGGCTTTGGTTACTCAGCATTTAAGATTTAAGATTATCTATTTATCTGTGTTAATATAATCTTATTATCAGGTTCAAAGACTTTAAATGTCAACAGGAAAGAAGGCGCGCGGTGACGGAAAACATCTCTATCGTAAGAGCGCTGTCTTACGATCCGGCGATGATCGATGACGCGCTGGAAAAAGCATTTTGTCATCTGCTTGGGGAGGCTTTTTCTTTTCAGGGAGAAAGGGTTTTCATAAAGCCCAACTGCCTTATCGAGTCTTTGCCTGAAAAATGCGAGCTCACGCATCCGGAGGTCATCAAAAGCCTTTGTCAAATGATCGAGAGAAAAGGAGGCGTTCCTGTGGTCTGCGACTCTCCTGCTTTCGGAAGCCTGGAGAAGATCCTGCTGACTCTGGGCATCAAGACCTGGCTGGATGAAAAAGGCATTGAGATCATTGATCTGAAGAAAACCAAAAAGCTCAAGGATATCAATAACATCACAAAAAAGCCTCTTGTTCTCAGCCGCGATCTCCTGGAAGCCAGATACGTCATCAACGCGCCGAAGCTCAAAGCGCACGGCCAGATGAAGATGTCGTGCGCGGTGAAAAACATGTTCGGTGCTGTTGTGGGAAAAAGGAAAGCTCTCTGGCACATGTGCTCGAAAAACGATCTCTTTGCTTTTTCGGAGCTTGTTGTCCGTGTCTGTTATGCTGTTCATCCTTTTTTAACGGTTGTCGATGCTATCTCTTCTCTCAGTGAAAAGGGGCCGAGGAACGGCACACCCTGCCTGACAGGGCTTCTCATTGCGGGACGGGACCCTGTTGAGATCGATTGTCTGATAACAAAGCTTCTCGGTATACACCCGGAAGAGATCATGACAAACCGCATGGCCAGGGAAAAGGGGTTCGGCTGCTTTCGCCTGCCGAACGAATGGCAGGAAGAGATCAAAAGCTATTCTCTTGACGGGTTCCATCTTCCCCGCGACCTTTCTCCCATCGTGTTTAGGCCGCTCCGGGTGCTTCGAAGCGTTTTCCGGCATCTTGTGGCCAAGTTGAGGTGATAGAAGAGTTGGAATAATTATTAAGAATTTTTGTATTGAAAAGGCAGATTTTGATATAAAATAGGCAAAACATCATTTTTAAAAGGAGGGCAGTATGTGGAAGAAAATCAGCGCTTATTTTATTGTCGCTATCCTGGCGTTTATCCTGGGGGCTGCTTCAACAGGAAATCTTTTTGCTGAAAAAGAGGATGAAGCAGGTCAGAAAAAATACGATATTATTATCAAGAAGCTGGAATCCATAGAAAAGTCACAGAATGAAATGATGGAACTGCTTAAGTTCATCAAATATCGCGGAAAATAAAAGGATAACGGAAATGATATTTGATATATTTATACTGGCTGTCATCATTATTTATCTTCTTATCGGACTGCTTCGTCTGGCGCTTCGAAGCTTCATAGGGCTTGTCTTTTTCCTTCTCTATCTGACAGGCCTTTATTTTCTTCCGGAGATGATCAAGATTTACCAGCACGAGATAACCACGCTTATGCAGTTTTTCCGCTCTTTCCTGATCGTGTTTGGAGCCTATATCCTGGTGTATTTTTTACTTACGCTTATTGGTTCGGTTATTGCTTCCCGATATTATAAGAAAAGGAAAGAATCACTGAAAGGTCCAGCTCGTACGACAAGCAAGATGGTCAGCGCTTTTTTTGCTCTCATCCAGGGAGGCCTCACGGCCTGGTTCCTCGTAGCGGCAACGTACTGGGTGATGAATCTTCTCGGAGAAGAGACTCCCATAAAAGAAGAGTGGGTGAGAAATTCCAGGGCCATGAAATACGGGTTGAAGCCTCTTTCGGAAGTGCCTGAAAAATACACGGAGAAGTTCATAAAGATCGATACGATCGCTACAGCTGTCGTCAATCCCGAGGCAAGGGACAAGTTTTTGAAGAGCGATTCTTACAAAAAGCTCCAGGAGCTTCCTTCTGTTGTCTCGTTAGCCGAGAGGCTGGAGGATCAGTCTCAAAATAAAGAGATCGATTCCGGCAGCGCCTTTTCGCTTCTCGAGGAGAAAGAGGTCCAGGATTTCCTGAAAGATGAAGACGTTTTCGAGCTGGCGTCATCAGCGGAATTTTTTGAAGACGCCAAGGTGGCCGCAACAGGCGTCAAAAGGTATGAGTTTATCGAGCGCGAGCCTGTGCCGGTTGCCATAGAGCCGAATGCCATTGTCTATCTCAAAAACGGCAATCAGGTCGAGTGCAGGATCATTGACCGGGACAGCGAAAAAATTATCGTGCAGTTCGGCCAGGACGGCATCTCAACAGAGTTTCTCCGAAAAGAAATCGAGAGAATCGAAGAATTTGAGACAGAATAAGCGTGCATTATCAGGAAAAGAGCTTGAAAACACCTTCTTCTCCCTGGTATTTTCAGAGAACATTTGTTCTGATGTGTCTCTTCCTCGCTCTGGGGCCTCTGGCTCTTCCTCTTCTTCTGAAAAGCCGTGAATTTTCAAAGACAGAAAAAATTGCCTATTCAGCAATCGTCGTCTTTGTGACAGCCCTTTTTATTGCTCTTATTGCGTATATCACGATTATTATCCTGAGAAGATACAGCATGTACAATGATCTTCTTAATGAGATGAAGTGAAAAGATACAGGATACACGATGCAAGATCCAAGATGGAAGAAAGATGATACAGGATAAGAAAAATGAAAATAGAAAATGGACAAATAAAGATAATCTCGGGACATCAGGATATCAAGGGAATCCCTTCGACAAGCTCAGGATAAATAGCGCTAGCGCGCGATAATTATAAATTTCACCACAGAGAGCGCAGCCCTGAACCACGTCCTAAACCATGTTGGGTTCAGGATAAATTGGGTTCAGGGTGAACAAAAATGTTAGACGTGGGATGAAATGAATCTCTCCGGGCTTCCGCAAGGGCGGATC
>JAFGJP010000056.1 GCA_016929035.1 Candidatus Auribacterota bacterium
AAAGGAAAGAATAACAGTGACAAGAGATTTAAGAGAACCTTTAAGCAGTATCTTCATATTTCTTTACCTCTCATGATCAGCCATGATAAAAAAAGGAGCGCGGTTATGTAACAGGCGGCATAACCGATGATCTCAATAAAGTTATTTGCCGTGAGCGTCGATCCTCCGATTACGCTTTCATATACGTCAAAGATTTGAAAATTAGGAAATATTTTTAAAAAAGGATAAAGGATTTCAGTCATGATCAGGGACTCGGAAAACTTCATGGCTGTCATTATATAACCTTTAAGTGTCCCCACGATAAAAAAGAATACTGAGAGTATGCTTGACAGGTGAAAAGAAAAAGGAAGCAATCCCATTGTTATGCTGACCATGATAATAAGATAAAATTTGAAGAGGAGCAGTAAAGACGCGCCGATGTAGCTGGGCGAGATAGAGAAATTTTTAAGAAGAATAATTATATAAAGAATAAAAAAGTTGATTACGCAGACAAAAGATATAATTATACAGGAGCCTAAATATTTACCGATAATATAAGAGGCGCGCGATATCGGTTTTGAAAGAACATTATAGATGAATTTTCTTTCCAGGTCTTCTTTTAATGAGTAAATCGGGTAGAAGACGGAAAGAAGGATTCCTATGATGGAGACGATGGAGAAAGTAAAATCCTTGATGATCTTCATTTCCTGCTCGACGTTGAAAAAGTTGAAAAGGTTCATTATGGGAATGAGCATGATGCTGAAGAGAAGACACAGAAAAATAAGCTTGTTGTGAAGCGCCAGCTTGATTTCGTTGAACATTAGATTCCACAGAGTCTTCATTTTTCTTTTTCCTTTTTGACGATATCTTTAAAAGCTTCTTCAAGATCATTTGTGAGATAGTCCACGTTAAATATCTCAATGCCGCAGGAGCTGATGACTTCCCTGCACTCGTGAAGGGGCTTGCCTTTTGTATCGAAAATGATGATGCCGCGGTCAGAGACCTGTGTGATGTCTTTCAGCGTGCCGACCTTCAGGAGGCGGCCCATGAAAAGAATGCCGATCGTATCGCTGATATCCTGGATGTGTCCCAGGAGATGGGAAGAAAGAATAATGGTCTTCCCCTCTTTCTTGAGCTTGATGATGATTGCATTGATTTCTTCAGTCACAAAGGGATCGAGCCCTGAAGTGAGTTCGTCCAGGATGAGCAGCTCGGGGTTGTTGATAATGGCCTGCGCAATGGAAAGCCTCTGGATCATGCCTTTAGAGTATTCTTTGACCTTCTTGTTTCTATGCTCAGTGAGACCGACAAGCTCCATGAGCCGCTCGATGTTTTCCTTTGATGAGATGCGGCTCTCCTTAAAAAAAGATCCGTAAAACTTGAGAGATTCATAAGCATTAAGATCAGGATAGATGCTCGGGTTTTCAGGAAGGAAGCCGATTTTTTCCCGAACGGAAATATTTCTTCCGTTGACGCTTCCGCGTAAGATAAACTGTCCTGAAAACCGGGTGATGAATCCCATAAGGATCTTAAAGAGGGTTGTCTTGCCGGAGCCGTTCGGCCCGATAATGCTGAAGACAACGCCCCCGGGGACATTGATAGAGAAATCTTTTAAAGCGTAGATTTTTTTTCCAGGGAAGATCCTGTAAATCTTGGTCAGGTTGCTGCATTCAAGAATAAATGAGTTGTCCATTTTTTTATCCCCAAAAATTTTTAAATAATTATATCAGAATCAATAAAAGAGAAAAAGAAATTTAGCTGTGCCCGTTCTTAAAAAAATACTGTAAGGGATAAAGAGTTCTTTTTTATCGTCCTTCGTCCTCGCTTTTTGAAATTATCCAGCCGCCTTGCTGACATAAAGCGTCTGCGTCGGATAGGCAAAGCTGATATTTCTTTTTTGGAACTCTTCCACGATGTGATGATTGATTTTCTGCTGGATATCCATGTAGATGTTGTAGTCGCTGCTGAGAACGTAGTACACCACTTCAAAGTCAAGGCTTGAGTCTCCAAAAGAAAAAAAGTGTGCCCGGTCAAAAGCTGTATCCGGCACCCCGGAGATGATTTTTTTGATTATGCCCGGTATTTCTTTTGTTTTCTCAAGAGGCGTCTCGTAGACGACGCCGAACTTAAAGACAACGCGCCTTTTCTGCATTCTCTTGTAGTTCCGGATGCGGGAGTTTGTCAGGTCCGTATTGGAAAAGACAAGCTGCTCGCCGCTGAGGCTTGCGATGCGTGTTGTCTTGATGCCGATTTTCTGAACTGTGCCTAAAAAATCTCCCACGATGATGAAGTCGCCGACTTCGAACGGCTTGTCGAAAAATATCGCGAAGTAGCTGAAAAGATCGCCCAAGACAGCCTGGGAAGCGAAAGCGAGCGCAATACCTCCTATACCCAGTCCGGCCAGAGCTGTTTTGACAGGGTACCCCAGGTAGTCCATGATCGATATGATGCCTATGCCCCATATAATAATCTTAACAAATGTGATAATGCCTCTTAAGCCTTCCTTTTTTGTTTCGTCTTTTTCTTTTTTCATATAGGCGGCCTGTATGCCGTAGGTGATAATAGCTGTAGCAAACCTTATCCCGTAGATCGTCATAATAAGCGCACCGATGAATTTTATTGTCGACACAATGGTTTCGTTCAGTTTCAGGTTGAGAATGCTGATATAAAAAACGCCGTAATAAAGAACAGGAATCAGGTTTTTATCTAAGGCTGCAAAAAGGATGTCGTCAAGTTTCGAGACAGTTCTGTCGGTGATTTTTTTCATGCGCCCCAGAACGATTTTTCTTAGAAGAAAGACAACAAGAAAGCCGCCGATAAAAAGCATGGCGAACATCAGGTAATCACTGACGGTGTTACGGAGAACCTCCTGGTTAAGAATATCTGTCAACATGATAGACCTCCTGTTCGACTATTTGATAAAAATCAATATTCTTCAAGCTTGAAAAATTCCGCATTTTCCAACCATTGCTCCGGGCGGCTGGCTAAAAGATACAGGTTATCCATGAGGATGAAATGTTTGTGCTCTTCTCTGGCAAGGAGGAGCAGGATCTCTTTTTGTTTTTCATCAGACACCTCTTCTGCTTTGGTTTTATAAAAATCCTCAGCCTGTTCCTCGTATTCGCGCGCTTTCTCATACAGCCTGGCCTGTTCTTTTTCCTGCTCAAAAGACCGGCCGCTTTTTCTGAATTTCTGAAAAAAATCTTTAGCGGAATCCATAAAATCGCCGCCGATCGCTGGAATTTCCGAACTTTCACTGGCCATGGCTTCCACCACGTGAAAATGCTTGTTTTCCTCGTCTGCCAGCAGGGTAAGAATGTTTTTGATTCCTGTTGAAGAGGCTTTGGGGATCATATCCCTGTAAAACTGTTCCTTAACTTTTTCCCGTTCCATTGCCATTTCGAAAATTGTCATTGAACTCTCCTTTCAGATCGAGAAGCTTCCATATTAACAGCATTTTTGAGGAAACCGAAAAGAAAAAAAGCAGCTGCTGAAAGAACGGCGCCGCAGATAAAAGTGGCCTCAGGGGCAACCTTGTCCCAGAGAACGCCTGCAATGAGGCCGCCAGGCAGAGCGGCAAGCCCTGTAAAGGCATGATACGTTCCAAGAGCCGTGGCTTTGAGACGCGGCGGCGCCATATCGACGACAAGAGCTCTCTGCGTTCCGTCCACAAAAGCGTAAAAAATGCCGTATAAAACAAAAACAGCGGTCAGAGCCGGCATTCTGGTAACAAAGATTACCCAGAACGACATGCCCGCAAAGACCAGATAGGCGCTTTTTAAAATATTTTTTCTCCCTATCCTGTCAGACAGGACGCCGGCTGGTATGGAAAAAAAAGTATAAACGATATAAAACAAAACATAGAGAAGAATGGCTCTATCGCTTTCAAATCCAACGTTTTTTGCGCGTAGAAGAAGAAAAGCATAGCCATAATGTCCTAAGGTAAAAAGAGTGGCAATGGCTATGAAAAGACGAAGAGGAGAAGAGAGATCAGACAAACTGAACTTCAGTTGTTCTTTAGATACAGCGGCCTTTGGGTCTTTTCTTTCCTTGACAAATGCTGCGGAGGCTATGGCAAGAAGCCCCGGAAAAAAAGCGATAATAAATATGTTTCTGTATGATAGCCTAAAAAAGTGAAGAAGGACATACGCGAGCAGGGCACCCAGTATGGATCCGACGCCGTCGAGGGTGCGCTGAAAGCCGAAAGCTTTTCCTCTGTAGCGAGCATCGCATGATTCGGCAACAACCGCGTCCCGTGGAGCGTTTCTCAATCCCTTGCCGATACGTTCAAAAGTGCGGATCAAGAGAACACCTGCCCAGCTGGAAGTAAAGGCAAAAAGCGGCTTGACAAGAGAAGACAAGGAATAGCCCAAAAAGATGAACGGTTTTCTTTTCCTGATCTTGTCTGACCAGTAACCGGAGACGATCTTAAGAAGAGAGGCCGTCATTTCCGCGGCACCTTCAACAATGCCGACCGCTGAAGTGCCTGTTCCAAGAACAGAGACCATAAAAAGAGGTATCAGCGGAAAGACCATCTGGCTCGAGAGATCGGTGAAAAGGCTGACAAGCCCAAGAAGCAGGACATTGCGGGTAATGCCTTTAAGAAGAATGTTCTTTTTCATAATGAAATAATAACAAGGAGATGACTTTTTTTATTTCAAATTTAAAACAGCCCTGATCTGCGTTTATCGTATCTGGAAACCACCTCGCAGGCGGGCGCTTGTCGCCTTCCTGCGAGGTGGCCCCCGGTTTCTTCACCTGTATCGTCCATAGTCAATTGTCCACAGACCATAGTCCACGAATTCATTGCGTTCCTTCTTTTTCTGTTCTTTTCTTTCTACTTTCTGATTTTGCATTAATTATATCTGCGTCTATCTGCGTCCAAAAAATTTCTGAATCTCTTTCCATGAGAAAGGCTTAATGATCGGTCGTCCATGCGGGCAGGTGTACCTGTTTTGCGTGTGGTAAAGAGCCGTGACAAGGGAGTTCATTTCATCCAGAGAAAGCCTGTCGCCCGTCATTACGGCTGAGCGGCAGGCTGCGCGGAATATTTTTTCAAGTTCAGAGACTTCGGAAGAGGCCGCTTCTTCACTGATGAATCCGGCGTAGCGGTGAAAAAAAGCATCTGTATCCGAAGAGCAAAATTCAACGGGAACCGCGTCGACTTTAAAAGAAATTTTCCCAAAAGGTTCGATGACAAAACCGATTCTTCGAAGCCCCTCAAGGTTGCCTCTTAAAATCTCGGCGTCTTTTTCGTCCATTTCGATAACGTCCGGTATCAGGAGGTCCTGTGAGGATGATGTTTTCTCCTCCATACGCTTTTTCAGCTTTTCATACAGGATCCTTTCATGAGCGGCGTGCTGGTCGATGATTTCAATGCCGCCTTCTTTTTCCAGAAGGATATATCCCATGCCGATTTGCCCGATGACGCAGAAGGGCAGCTCTTCTTGAGCATGATTTCCTTCAAAAAGCGTCTCTGTCATGTCAAAAGACGTGGAAGGTGTCTCATCGGTCAGGTTGAAAGAAAATGCCCGCGTGCTTTTGGGCGGGTATTCGATGAACCGGCTGAAAAGAGCTTCTTTGGTTCCAGAAAAAGAATGCGCATCTGATCCTGAAAGAGCCAGGGTGTAGGCTTTCAGGAGCATGGAAAAAATGAGATGAGGATTTTTGAACTTGACTTCCCTTTTCGTCGGGTGGATGTTCACGTCAACGTGAAAAGGATCAATGTCAATAAAGACCATGGCATAGGGATAATGACGGCCCGGTATCTTATCGCTGAAAAATTTAACAAGGGAAAAAATAAGATCGCTGTTCACAACAGCCCGCCTGTTCACAAAAAACTTTATCCTCGTTCTGTCTCCGCGCACAAAATCAGGAACGGATATGAGGCCGCTGACAGATATGCCGCTTGATGTGTAAGAAAGAGGCTTCATATTTGTGAAGATCTTTTCTCCGAGGATATCCTTATATCTCTGCTGTTTATCAGGGACAGAAGGATAGCGGGTGGTAATCTGGCCGCCGGTCTGCAGCTGAAAAGACAAAGAAGTGTTTGCCGCTGCAAAATCATCGACGATGTTCTGGATGGATCTTTTTTCAGAGAGATCTGACTTTAAAAATTTTTTTCTGACAGGAACGTTGTCGAAAAGATTCTCAATCCGGATGGTCGTGCCTCTTGGGTGAGAGACTTTTTTGACCGGGCTTTTTTTTCCGTAATCACATCGAATTTGCCAGCCCTCCCCTGATGTATCTTCTGACGTCGATACGGACATGCGCGAGACCGACGCGATGGAAGGAAGCGCCTCTCCCCGGAACCCGAATGACCGTATGCGGAAAAGGTCTGAATCGTCGCAGATCTTGCTTGTCGCATGCCTTTCAAGGGAAAGCTTAAGGTCTTCCTCTGACATGCCGCAGCCGTTGTCCTGAACAAGAATAAGGCTTTTCCCCGCGTCCTCGATCTCTATCTGGATGTCCTCTGCCCCGGAGTCGATGGAATTTTCAATCAGCTCTTTGACAACAGAAGACGGCCGCTCGATGATCTCTCCGGCAGCTATCCGGCTGATGACATTTTTTTCAAGAATTCTGATTTTTGGCATTTTTTTTGATCTTTCGGATAAGGTCGTGAAGGTGGTTGATGGCTTCCATCGGCGTCAGCTTGTTGATATCGATGGATCTGATTTCGTCGATGATGGCCTGATAAATAAAGTTTCTGTCAAAAAGCTCCATCTGCCTGTCGCTCTGCTTTTCGCGGATCTGCTGCAGTCGCGCGTCGCGTGATTCGAAGTTTTCCATTTCAAGATCAGTCAGGATTTCTTTGGCCCGCTCGATCACTTC
>JAFGJP010000057.1 GCA_016929035.1 Candidatus Auribacterota bacterium
AAATCCGATTAACTGATTCTAAACTCCAAAATCATTGACTTTTTTCCTGATATCCTGATCACCTGATATCCACACCCTGATACCCTGATGACCTGTTAACCATTTTTTTCTCGCTGCTCGCTATTTTCTAATCTCTACTTATTTGCCGTCAGGCAAATACATGTCTGGTAGGGGCCGAAGCCCTTGGGAGAGGGCATGATTTTCATCTGCAGGTATCCTTCAGCAAAGATCGTCATCTGCGATGCAGGCGGGGGAGCAGCTTTTTCAAGAATCCGCCTTCCCTGACCGTAAACGAAATGTCCTTCATCGTCAAGCTTGCTTAAAACAATGCTGTAAGAGTCTTCGGGGTAAATGTCGTCAAAAAGGGTGTCTTTCTCATTGCAAAAATAGAGGGCATGGCTGCTCCCGTCCTGCATGGTTATCAAAAAGGCATTATCCATTTTTTTGTATCGGGAAAGCGTTCCTCCTTCATCTTTTACCAGGCTCTGCATGATGTCAAAAAAAAGGCTGACTCTCGTGTATTCGCTCAGCTCCTCTGTATTGGCCATCATGTGACGGATGCCAAAAAAAAGCGAGGTCATGAAAACACCCATGAGAATTATCCAGAGCCCGATGGATACGGTCATCTCCAGGAGAGTAAATCCTTTTTTGCTTCTTTTTTTCATGGCTTGCGGCACCTCACCGAAGTCTCTTTGAGGCTTACGAAGGCGGGTAAAAAAGAGTCACCAGGGAAACGCTTTGCTTTTCCCCCTGCACGTCGTAAGCTGCTTCAACAGAGACTTCCTTTGCGATTTCAAATGATTTTGAAAGAGTTCTCTGGGGATGAACGCGGATGGCCAGAGAAAATTCTTCGAAATCCTTGAGAACGATATTTTCCCGTGGAACGATGTTTTCGTAATCCTGTGCTTCAAGAATCTGGATCACGCCTTTGACGAGATAGAGAGCTTTGACTCTCTGGGCAGCGTAATATCTGGATTTTTCTCCGGCAGTATAAACCGTATAGATGCTGAGCGTCCCGATGGTGAAAAGGATACAGCCCAGCATGACCTCTAGGAACGAGAATCCGGCATGTGAAAAAAAACTTTTATTCCTCAGCCTTTTCCTCTGCAGGTGCATCGGGCTTGGCTTCTTCCTTGGGTTCAGCGGAATCTTTTTGCTCAGCGGCTTCATCGGTCTTTTTTGCCCGTTTCTCCTCGGGGACGATTTCTTCAAAAGCCGGCTGATTTTCTTCGTAAATCTTTATATCAGCCTTTTCCCTCAGCTCTTTCATGTATGTTTGGAAGATATCTCTTCTCTTGGGCTTCTTGAGATGAGCGATGATGCCTTCTTTTGCCTCTTCAAGACTTGTCAGCTTTTCCGGGTTCTTTTCCGTGACTTTAATAATGTGATACCCGAAGCCTGTTCTGATCACTTCGCTGATCTGGCCGACTTCAAGCTTGAATGCGACTTCCTCGAACTCGGGAACAGTCTGTCCTCTTGTGAGATGGCCGAGGTTTCCCCCGTTTTTGCTGCTTGGGCAGTCGGAAAAGGCTTTTGCCATTTTTTCAAAATTTTCGCCCTTGAGGATCTTTTGTCGGATATCTTCCATCTGCTCTTTTTTCTTTGCATCCTCTTCTTCGGAGCGGATGAGAATATGGCTTACAACAACATTCTCGGGCTTGAGCATGATGTTCTTGTGGCTGTCATAGAATTCTTTGACTTCTTCATCTGCAACCGTTATCTGTGGCTCGATTTCTTCTTCGAGAAATTTATTTCTGATCATATTCATCCGGAAAGTCTCTTTGAATTTTGCTTCGTTAAGGCCTCTTTCGGCAAGAGACTTTTTAAAGTCTTCTTCCGACTGGTTGAAATTCTGGATCATAGCAGAATATTCATTTTTCAGCTCCTCGTCGGAAACGGTCACTCCTTTTGCCTTGGCGGCATTGTTGACGAGAGTGATGTCGATCAGGTAATCCTCAATGCCCGAAAGGGTCTTGTCAAAATCTTCTTTGATGACGCTGTCTGCTCTCTGTAAAGAGTAATTCAGCCCCTGGACAACTTCTGATTTTAAAACAGGCGTTCCGTCAACCGTGATGACAACAACGTTTTCAACCTCTTCGTGCTTGGCTTCGTCCTGCTTTATATCGGCTGAAGCAGACTCTGTGATTTTTTCTTCTTTCGGCGTTTCTTCTTTTTTTGCTTCCTCGGCAAAAGCTAACGAAACGGTGACAAGTAAAGACATAAAAAAGACGACAGTCTGTTTGTTCATGTCGGGCTCCTTAAATTTATGACATATTCGGGTCATTAATGAATTAAAATTTATTACCAATTAGAAATAGTTCTTTCAATAATCTACTTTGAGGTTATAAAAGTCAAGCAATTTTTAATGTCATGTTACAGGAAGATGCGAATCCTGATGTGATATGTTCTTGGCAGAGACGTTTCCCTTTCACCGCATGAGTGGTGTTCAACTTTACTTATTGAATATCTGGAAAGACGGATCATTAATGGATTTTTCGTACTGCGCCTTGGAGAGCTCGAGAACGATGTCCTCCATGTTTCCATCAAGGATATGATCGAGTGAGTAAAGCGTCAGGTTGATGCGATGGTCGGTAACACGGTTTTGAGGAAAGTTGTATGTCCGGATTTTTTCGCTTCTGTCGCCTGTGCCGACCTGGCTTTTTCTTTCCCGCGACCTTTTTTCTCTTTCTTCTCTCTGCTTTTTTTCAAAGAGGCGGGCCTTTAGGATACGTATGGCCTTTTCCTTGTTTTTGAACTGGGAGCGTTCGTCCTGGCACGAAACAACGATTTTTGTTGGAAGGTGAGTGATCCGGATGGCAGAATCCATGGTGTTGACACTTTGTCCCCCGTGACCGGAAGCTCTGAATGTGTCTATTCTTAAGTCTTTTGTGTCAAGGCTGACATCAATGTCTTCCGCCTCGGGAAGGATGGCTACGGTGATGGCCGATGTATGAATGCGGCCTGACGATTCGGTGACAGGGACTCTTTGGACCCTGTGCGTGCCGGATTCGAAGCGGAACCTGGAAAAAACGTCTTCGCCCTTGATGGAAAAAATGATCTCCTTAAACCCGCCCTTGTCGCTCGGAGAAGTGCCGAGAGGCTCGGTCTGAAAGCCGTTTTTTTCAGCGTACTTGACGTACATGCGATAAATATCTGCGGCAAAAAGGGAAGCCTCTTCTCCGCCGGTGCCGGCCCGGATTTCGATGATGATGTTTCGGCCTTCGTTTTCTCCTTTAGGAAGAAGTGCTTCGATTATCTTTTTTTCCAGCTCTTCCCTGAGGCGTTCCAGCTGGGCGATGTCATCCTGGATAAAAGAGAGGAGCTCAGCTTCCGAATCATCGGTCTCCCTGTGAAGAGCCCTGTTGGCCTCAAGGTCATGAAGGCATTTTTCAAAAGACTCAAAAAGGCTCAGGACCTTCAGGACATGAGCGTGTTCCCTGGCTGTTTTCTGGTAACGCTGTTTGGCGTTGATGATGTCAGGCGAGGCCAAAAGCTTTTCGAGTTCTGTTTTTTTATCTTCGAAAAGCTTTTTTTTATCAAGAAGATTCATTCGCTTTCTGGTACTTTTTCTTGAATTTTTCTACGCGGCCGGCGGAATCGACGTATTTCTGCTTTCCCGTGTAAAATGGATGACACTTGGAGCAGATACCAACATGGATTTCCCGCTTCGTGGAACGGGTCTTGAATGTTTCGCCGCAGGCGCAGACCACGATAGCTTCACCGTAATCTGGATGAATGCCCTTTTTCATGACATAACTCCTTGTCTGCAAGATTTTGAGTTTTAATTTGTGAGACCCCGCTTCGCAGACTAACGCAAAAATTTCTATGACATTTTTGCGTTGCTCAGTGGGATAATCGCTTGCATTAACGCAAACGATTAAAAAAGAAACAGGCAGAATTATCTGCCTGTTTCTTCAAGTTTCATAAAGAACCAATCTAGAATTCTACAGCAACTGATCCGGCAATGACTTCATAAGAGCCGGTTGAATCAGAATCATAAAGATCATATTCGACCTTGAAAGCGACAACAGGTATCGGCTTGTAATTGAGGCCGACAGCCGTGACTTCCATATCGTCGATAGCAAAAGGAGATGTGTCGGTGTCTTCCTTGTCATAGCGGAGATAAGCATCGTACTTTTCAAGAAAGTTGTAAGAAGCCTGAATATACCAGGCATCTCTTGTCCAGTCCATGACCGGGATGTTATAGTTCGATCTGGCGAATTCACCCCGGAGCTGGAACGGATAAACGTTGATCAGCGCATCAATGCCGAGAGTGTCATGGTCTTCGTTGTCAAGCGTTCCGTCACGGCCCGCATAGCCGCTTGCTCCGACCTCAAGTGTTCCTGCGCTCATGAAAGAAGAAAGAATACCAAGACGGCCGCCGACGCCTTTGTTCGTGTTATCATCTTCGCTGTGAGGTCTCCATCCGACGCCGTTTCCTGTATAAAGATTATAAAGAAGGTCAACGTTGCCCATGGCTTTCTTCCCGTAAAACTGAATGCCCGTCACAGCCCTGGGGAAGAGGTCTCTTCTCACAAGGATCGGCTCCCAGATGGAAAGATAGACAGCCGGAGAATGAAGAGGAACATTCCAGTTTCCGTAAGGGGTCAGGAATTTTCCGAATTTCAGAATAGCGGCATCGCTGAACTTCCAGTCAAGCCAGGCCTGAACCACGTTGACTTCTCCAACGCCCTGAACAGCATTGAGGTCAACATCGACCTCTTCGCCATGACGCGTTCCGATCTCGCCTAGAAAATGGAAGTTTTCATCGATAATATAGTCAAAGATGATGTTGAAATTTTCCTGATCGTAACCACCTTCGCTGCCAGGATAGTTTGCATCAGCATAGTTGACGTTGAAGAAACCGTGGATCGGTAGCTCAAAGGCTCTTTCGCCTTCCTTCTCGACCACGCGCTCTTCCTTGACGATCTGAGGAGGCCTGTTTTTCAAATCGTCCAGCTGTCTTTCCAGGTCAGCGACCTTGTCTTCAAGGTCTCTGGTTTTATAGATCTGGTCCTCAAGAGCTTTCTCAACGTCGCTGGTATCCTCATCGCCTCCTGCAAAAACTGCAGAAACCGGGACGAGCGCCAACACCATGATAACAGCAAAGGCTACGAGTTTTTTCATGTTTAAATCTCCTTTCGTTAGCTTTCTTTGCAGTGGGAATATTACTGCTATTCTAAATATTTAGTGTAATTTGTCAATAGATAAATAAGTATTATTATTTCTTTTTTACACCGGCTTTGTTCAGAATGGAGGGTATGCATTCAATGGGTGCCCGGATATCGGCGAACTGGGTCTCACCGAGACCAAGCATCTCTGAGTCCTGGATAATCGTATAAAAGCCTTTGGCCTTGAGGACCCGGAGGCCTTCCATCCCGTCACCCCCTGAAAATTTAAGCAGGACCCCGATGACGCGGAAATCCTCCATTTCGCTCAAAAATTTGAAGAAGCTGTCAATCGGAGCTTTTGCTCTTTCAGGAGATGCGGCGGCTTTATCGATCACCTTGAGCCTGTTCAACCGGCCGTGCTTTTCAATTTCAATAAGGTGGTCAGTAGAACCGATATAAATGTATTTCACAAAAATCGGAAAGTTGTCCTGGATAGGCTTGACAGGGATCTTGCCTATTTTTTTTATTTCTGCCAGAAAATCTTTAATGTAGAGCTCTGGCATATGCTGAACAATGATAATGGGGACCGAGAAATCTTTGTCCAGCTTGGGCAATATTCTGAGAATAGAGTTATAACCTCCTGCAGAAACACCTATAGCAATCAGGTTAACGTCATCAGGAATCTGGTTCAGAATTGAGCTGTCGACTTTTGTAATGACCTGTGTTTCAGATTCCCCGATTTTTTTTTGAAAAGATTTATGTTTGTAAAGAAGTTTTATTTTTTCCAGCAGCTCCTTTTTGATCAGCTGAACATTTGATTCAAAATGCCCCTCTATAAATGATTTTGGCATAAAGTCTGCTGCACCGAAACTGAGTGCATCAATTGTCTGATGCCCGCCGTATTCGGTAAGGGAGCTGAGCATAAGGACCTGGATTTCCGGATCGACCTCCCGGATTTTTTTCATGGTTTCTATGCCGTCCATTTCCGGCATTTCAATATCCAGCGTCACAACATCGGGTTTGGCCTGGGAAATGATTTCAAGGGCCTGCCTGCCGTTTTCAGCCAGGCCGATGATCTCGATTTCTTCGTCTTTGCCGGCAATGGCTTTGAGTATATTGCGGTATGCTGTTGAATCGTCGACGATAAGGAGTTTTATTTTTTCAGTTGACGTCATGAGAAATCGAGAGAGTTGACCTTTACTGTTATTAATTGTGGTCTGTTAATTTAAGAAATAAATTACCACATATGGAAAAATAAAGCAATAAGAAGTAAGCGTTTTGTCCGTTAAGTCCGTTGAGAAAAGCAGAAAACAGAAAACAGAAAAAAGAGAAAGAAGAAGCGAGGAAATTTGAAAAGTCAAAAAACGCAGTTTCCCGCATTCTCGGGAATGACAACTTTTTTATAATCTGTTTCTTAAGCTCAGCAGAGGTATCTTCGTTGTCCACTATCGGAGAAACCCCTGCACTGTTGGTGTTCTACTGCACACGCCTTTCGTTTTACGGTTTTTTGCTAAAATAAACCAGAGAAGCGTTCCTTGTAACTGACTTAACGGGTGTAACGGACAAAACGGACGTAACGAAAAGTGCATTTTAGGCACTTGCTTTTTGAGTCCTGAGTCCTGGATCTTATGTCTTGGGTCTTGATTTATTCTGATTCGTCTTTTCCCACCATAGGAACGAAACGGACAGGAATGACAGATGTTTTTTCAAAACCGTCCGGAGTTTTTACGACGACGATAAGATCCTGGAAAAAGCTTCCAACAGGAAGAACAAGTCTTGCGCCTGTTTTAAGCTGTTCCACTAGCTTTGGCGGTATGTCTTTTGGAGCAGCTGTTACGATGATCGCGTCAAAAGGAGCTTCTTCAGGCCATCCGAGATATCCGTTGCCGGTCCGTACGTGGACATTATCGTAACCCAGCTCTTTAAGCTTTGTTTCAGCATGCCTGGCCAGCTCGGGGATGATCTCGATGGTAAAGACCTCTTCAACAATCTCGGCAAGAACAGCTGCCTGATAACCGGAACCTGTGCCGATCTCAAGAACCTTGAAATCCGCCTGCGGCTTGATCAGCTCTGTCATAATAGCGACGATGTAGGGCTGGGAAATTGTCTGATCATGCCCGATAGGAAGGGGATGGTCTTCGTAAGCATAAGGTTTTGATTTGTCCGGCACAAAGAGATGTCGCTGAACTTTGCGCATGGCATCAAGGACCAGGGGATCGCTGACACCCCTTGCCTCGATCTGCGCGCTTACCATGTGTTCTCTTTTCATCTTGTAATCAAGCTCTTCATCGTTCGAGCTTATGCATCCTGTAGGAAAAAGCGCAAAAAGGAAAAAGACAGAAAAAAAAACTTTAAAAAAAGAATTCATGAGCCGTCAAGTTTTCAACGCCTTTCCCTAAACATTCTAATACGGTTTACCGGGAAAAGACAACAGGAACTTTTGTTAAAATCTGTATTCCGAAAAGAAAGTTAAATCGATTTTGTTAAAGTTGTTTTTCATGCGGACTTTGTTTTTTTTGCTGATGTTTATATCGAGGTAACATGCTCAGGAAAAAGTTTTTGTTCAATAAACTTAAAGAGGAAGATGAGAAAAGAGTTGAGAAAGCTCTTTAAGTTATCCACAATTTTTAAAGAAAAAAGATATGTTTTTGTTAAAAAAAAGTTAAGCAGATATTTTTTTCTTTCGACGTTTAAAATCATGAAGTCTGTAAAAGTCAGCAAAGTTTTTCTTGTATTTTTAGCAGGGTGTCTTAAAATGAAATAAGACAGTCAAGAAACGTTTTTCTTTGGGGGATGAAGAAATTCAAAAGAAGGTTTTCAGGGTGCCGTTTTTTTATGAAAAAGAAATTTTTCATTATCTTTTTTGCAGCGGTGCTGCTTCTGGTCATACAGATGGATGGCCTGAGTTTTGAGGATGACGATTTTATTGGAACGTGGATCGTCGTTTCTTTTTCCGAACTGGAACTGCCGAAAGACCAGAAGACTTATTACATATTTGAAAAAAATGGTGTATTCATAAAAAAATTGATCGTCTACGATTATGAAGAAAAGCAGGTCGGGCAGTGGGAACTGGAAGCGAAAGCCATCAAAATATCTTTTTCAGATAAAAAAAGAATTGTCATTTATGATGTCAGCTTTGAAGGCAGCGATCTAATCCTTCGACGTCTCGGAATGACGACAACTTTAAAAAAAGCCGCACCTTACGATTAATGCGGCTTTTCTTGTATGCATCCCTTTGATACTCCGGCGGCGAACATACTGGACATTTTTAAGCGAACATAATGCTGCCGCCCGGCATCAGCGCTGAGGGCCTCGTCTGAGCTCAGCCGAAGCTTAAAGAGCGGACTTTAATCCGGGGTGAGTCGAGCGGCTTGATTTTTTCGTAATTTATTTCTTGTATGTAAAATTAATGACAGATACCAGATTCCAGGCGCGGGAAAAGTAAGAATAAGAAGGGAAGCAGAAGAAATGTGGCACTAAACATCCGGAATCTCACGTCTGTGATTATTATGTAACCAGCCAGAATCGACAGTATAAGATTACAAGAAAGAAATTCTTATTGGCAAATTTAGTGATTTTATTTATATATAATACACTTGAAGATATCATTAGGTTATGTTATATTGCTCAACTCATAAAGCTGACTATGGACAAGTTTTTAATCGGGGCGTAGCGCAGTCCGGATAGCGCACTTGAATGGGGTTCAAGTGGTCGGTGGTTCGAATCCACTCGCCCCGATTTTGTACAAACAGGTGAAAAATGAAAGAAAATGTCTTACAGTTCGGGGTTATTGGACTCGGGAATATCGGGACCGGTCTGGTCAAGAATTTTATCAAGAACCTGGACCTCATCCAGTCAAGAGCCGGAATAAAGCTGAAGCTTGCAAAGATTGCCGACATTGATCTTCGCAACAAAAGTCATGTTCAGCTTGATGAGAAGGTCTATACAACGCAGGCGAGCGATATCATCGATGACCCGAATATTCCAATCGTTGTTGAACTGGTTGGAGGAACAACAGTTGCCAAGGATTTCATCATCCGCTCTATCGAACGGAAAAAGAAAGTCGTTACAGCCAATAAAGCTCTTCTCGCTGAATGCGGGAGTGAGATCATAGAGTCCCTGAAAAAAAATCCCGGAGCAGAGGTTTTTTTTGAAGCCAGCGTCGGCGGCGGAATTCCCGTGATCAAGGTTCTCAGGGAAGGTTTTATCGGTAATGAAATACAAGGCATCACCGCAATCATCAACGGGACGGCGAACTATATTCTTACTGAAATGGAACAAAGAGCAGTGCCTTTTGATCAGGCTCTTCAGTCTGCGCAGGAAAAGGGATTTGCAGAACCCGATCCCAGCCTGGATATCGAGGGCATTGATTCAGCACATAAGATCGCCATTCTCGGCTCTATTGCTTTTGGAGCCTGGATTGATTTCAAGAAAATCTACGTTGAAGGGATTTCCGGTATAACGATTCAGGATATCATTTATGCCAAGAGGCTGGGGTACAGGATCAAGCTGCTGGCTATTGCCCGGAAAAGCAAAAAGGGTATTGAAACTAGAGTCAATCCGGCATTGCTGGATTTCCATCATCCTCTTTCCTCTGTCGAAAGCTCCAATAACGCGGTTTATATTAAGGGCTTTCCTATCGGAGAGAGCATGCTCTACGGTAAAGGCGCCGGTGATAACCCGACATCGTCTGCTGTCATTTCCGATATTGTGGATGCAGCGAAGTCAGTCAAGCTGGGCGCATTAGCCACACAGCATATTTTTAACCGAATAGATGCTCAGGTTGACTTTGCCGACAAGATGTCATGGGAGACCAGGTATTACGTCAGGATCCAGGCCGAAGATAAGCCGGGTGTTCTGGCCGGAGTGGCGGGGATTTTTGCGCATCATGATATCAGCATATCGTCAGTGCTGCAGCAGGAAGAAAGCATAGACGCCACGGTTCCGGTCGTCATGATGACTCACATAGCCAGGGAAAAGAACATGATTTCAGCATGTCAGGAAATAGAAAAGCTTGACTGCATCCAGGGCAAAGTCACGATTATCAGAGTGCTGACACAACCGTCATAAGAGGAGACAGGTTATGGCTTGGGAAGGCGTTATAAAGACATATTTTGATTATCTCCCTGTATCGGAAAAAACGCCGATCATTACTTTAAAGGAGGGAAACACTCCGCTTGTCCCTGCAGACAGGCTGGCCAGACATATTAATAAGGGCCTTAAGATCTTTTTGAAATACGAGGGCTTAAATCCGACAGGATCGTTCAAGGACAGGGGAATGACGATGGCGATTTCCAAAGCCATTGAAGAGGGATCCTGCGCTGTGATGTGTGCATCAACGGGAAATACTTCTGCTTCAGCAGCGGCTTATTCAGCCCGAAGCGGGCTGAAATGTTTTGTGCTGATTCCCCACAAGTCGATTGCTCTTGGCAAGTTGTCTCAGGCTTTGATTCATGGAGCCGATGTGCTTGCGGTTCAGGGGAACTTCGATGACACGCTGAAAGTCGTAAGATACATCACTTCGAACTATCCGGTGACGCTGGTCAATTCAATCAACCCGAACAGGATTGAAGGACAGAAGACAGGAGCGTTTGAAATCGTGGATGTTCTCGGAAAGGCTCCGGATTATCATGCCATACCTGTCGGAAATGCCGGCAATATTACAGCCTACTGGAAAGGCTACCGGGAATACCATGAAGCGGGTAAGATTTCCAGCCTTCCCAGGATGATAGGATTCCAGGCTGCGGGATCTGCGCCGATCGTCCTCGGGAAAGTGGTTGAAGATCCGAAGACAATTGCCACAGCTATAAAAATCGGGAATCCTGCCAGCTGGGAATCAGCCGAGGCAGCAGCACGTGATTCCGGAGGCATGATCCAGATGGTAACAGATGAAGAGATCATCGAAGCTTACAAAATACTTGCTCAGACAGAAGGCGTTTTTGTCGAGCCGGCATCGGCCGCATCTGTCGCAGGCGTTATAAAATATGCTAAGGAAAGCTACTTTGATGATTCAAAGGGGAAGACAGTTGTCTGTGTTCTGACCGGTCATGGATTGAAAGATCCTGACAGAGCGATACAAACTGTCGGTAATCCTGAAGTTATTGAAAACGATCCAATGAAAGTTGTCGAAAGGCTCGGGTTGAAAAAATGAAATATGTCTTTATAATTCCTGATGGGTTGGCTGACCTTCCGCTGGAAGATCTTGACGGTAAAACTCCGGTCGAAGTGGCCAGGACACCTAACCTTGACCGGCTGGCAAGAGAAGGAGCCTGCGGCATGGCAAGGAATGTCCCCAAATCCCTTCCCCCGGGAAGTGATGTCGCTTGTCTTTCACTTCTTGGTTTTGATCCTAAAAAGTATTATACCGGCCGCGGGCCTCTTGAAGCGGCCAGTCAGAATATTCTTTTAAAAGAAGATGAGCTGGCGTTTCGATGCAATCTTGTTACGATTTTTCAAAACAAGATGATCGACTACAGCGGCGGACATATCTCCAGCAAGGAGGGGCGCGTTCTTATCGAGAAGCTTAACCAGACGTTTTGCGACATTCAGGGCATATCCTTTTATCCTGGAGTCAGCTATAGAAACCTTGCCGTTATCAGTGAAGCTCTGCTTCAGGAAGGCAAGGGAGAGCTGATGACTGTGGCTCCGCATGATATTCTTGATAAAGATATCGATTCCTATGTTCCAAAAGGAAAAGGCAGCGCATTCCTCATTGA